>JBDLIZ010000609.1:0-3861 GCA_039714615.1 Pseudomonadota bacterium
TTCGTCCATAATATCGGCAAACGGGGAAAAGCCCTGCTTCACTCTCTGATTGAGTTGCTGGTCAAATAAGACCCTGGAATCCAACATGAGCCTTAATTTTTTGCGTCATTTTACTGAAGCGCCTTTGTTGCTGAACGTACAGAAAATACGATATTTGGCATAAACTGAGGCGGGACCGATCAGAATGCAGGTTTTTTCTTTATCAGTGTAAATGAGTCGAAATGGCTTGTGAAAGAAACGAGGAAGCGTTGATGTTCCACCGAATCACCACCGCCATGACATGCACCGCCGTTTGCCTGAGCATATTTTTTTTAACCGCGGTGGTCCGTGCCGGGGAGATCGATCTGGTGCTGCAGATCACCGTGGATCAACTGCGCGGCGACTTTCCGTTGAGATTCAGAGAACGCTTCGGTGAAGGCGGATTCCGCTATCTTATGGACAACGGTGTGGTGTACGTCGACGCCCATTTCCGTCACGCCAACACCTTCACGGCAGTGGGTCATGCCACCCTGTCTACCGGCGGATACAGCGCCCAGCATGGCTTTCCGGGCAATGAGTGGTACGATCAAAGTAGCGGACAACGCATCTACTGCGTGGCAGATTACCGCTACCCTATCATTGGCAGGTCCTCGGAGGAATATGGCGGCGCCTCCCCCAGGCGCCTGACCTCGAGCACCATCGGGGATGAACTGGTGCTCGCCACCGCGGGCAAGTCACGGGTGTTCAGTGTCTCGGTCAAGGACAGAGGGGCCATCATCCCTGGAGGTCACCGGGGCAAGGCCTATTGGTATGACAAAAAGACCGGAGAGTTCATCACCAGCCGCTATTACTATGATGACTATCCGGCATGGGTAAAAAAATGGAACGCGGCCAAACATGCAGACCGCTACCGAGATCAATCCTGGCGGCTGTTGCACGATCGAGCGACCTATGTCTACGGCCACCTGGACGGACGATCCTGGGAAAAATCCTTCAAAGATCTAGGACGCACCTTTCCCCACCCCCTCGACAACTCAAATCCCGAGGACTTTTATTCGGGCCTGCGCTTCACCCCCATGGGTGATGCGCTGACCCTGGATTTCGTAAAAACCCTAGTAAAGCAAGAGGGGCTCGGCCAGGGGGAACAGCCTGACTTTCTGGCGGTCAGCTTTTCGGCCACCGATTATATCGGACATGTCTTCGGCCCGAACAGCCTCGAGTATGAGGATAATATCCTGCGCCTCGACACCACCCTGGCGGGACTTTTTGCCTTCATCGACCAAACCGTGGGGCTGGAAAGAACGCTGATCGTGCTTTCTTCGGACCACGGGATCGATGAGATCCCTGAATACAAACAAAGTCTGGGTTTCGATGCAGGCCGACACGACGTGGATAGCTGGCTCATGCATCTCGATATGGCGCTGCAGAGACATTACCAAAGCGATAAAAACTTTATTGTGGGACTGTGGAATCCCAGTATTTATCTGAACTTGGAAACCGTGCAAGGTCTCGATCTGGATATCGAGGCGGTGGAACAAACCCTGCGAGAACTGATCCTCAACACGACGGGGATTGCCTGGGCGGTGACCCGCACTGAACTGCTCAGGGGTGAGATCGCCAATACACCGATCATGCATATGCTGCAAAGGGCCTTTCACCCGCGACGCTCCGGCAATGTACTGATCGTGCAAGAGCCGTTTTGGTTCCTTCACCCCCAGGCCTCGGGTTACGCCGCCATGCACGGCTCGCCCTATAGCTATGATACCTATGTACCCATTATGTTTTCCGGCCCGGGCATTGGTCCCCGATACGTTTCACGTAAGGTTGCTCCAGCGGATATCGCACCGAGCATTGCAGCCTACCTCGGAATCAAACCGCCCTCCGGATCGGTCGGAGACGTATTGAGCGAGGTGCTTGAACATGAGCGGAGCCTGGGCCAGGGTTCATCCGCTACAATGCCAGCGCACGGAAAACCAACGGATCACCGCGGGACACCCTACTGAGGCTTGATCGCCTCGATGGTCGCGGAAACCACATAGTCTTCCACCTTTCGGTCCGGCGCCCAATCCTTGATAAATTCACGGGAGTCTTCTTTAGGCTCGATCCGGATCTCGCGGAATCCCGCGCTTTTCATATAGGCCTCAAGCTCATCGATCAGCGAGGCATTGCCCATGCAGCCCGCGACAAGTTGTTCATCACGACGCATCTGTTGCGGAATCTCGACCGTGGCTACCACATCGGAGATCGCTAGACGGCCGCCTGGTTTTAAAATCCGATAGGCGTCACGGAACACTTGAGCCTTATCAGCGGAGAGGTTAATGACGCAGTTGGAGATGATGACGTCGGCCGTATCGTCGGCTATGGGTAAATGCTCGATCTCGCCAAGACGGAACTCAACATTGCTGTAATTCCCCTTGACCGAGTTGTTGCGGGCCTTACTGAGCATGTCGGGGGTCATGTCTACACCGATAACCCGGCCGGCATCTCCGACCTCGTGAGCCGCCAGGAAACAGTCAAAACCGCCACCGGAGCCAAGATCCACGACGACCTCACCGGGCTGCAGGGCCGCGATTGCCTTGGGATTGCCGCAACCGAGCCCCATGTCCGCGCCGGAAGGCACCTTTTCAAGATCTCTTTCGCTGTAACCCAGTCGAGTGGAAATCAGGGTATTAATTACGGCGTCGTCGGAAACGCCGCAACAGCTAGAGGCGACCCCGCAATCTTCACCGGCATCTTGGGCCCGGGCAACCTGGCCATAGGCCTCGCGAACGTTCTGACGATGCTCCTCCAATTTGATGAAAGTAGGCGCCTCTGGGGGACAGCAATTACTGTTGGGTTCACAGCAGTTATCTTCGCTCATTTACCTAACCTTATGGTCTGTGTTTGTGTAGTACCTGGCACTCCCGAAAACCCTTCCGTGACGACAGGTTTTCGAATACCGTTCACGGTACTTTGGTGACGCGAGAACACACCGGACAGGCGGGGTCCTTCGGTAATTTAATCGTCTGAAATGCCAAGCTCGCACCATCGAACAAGAGTAAGCGACCGCACAAGGTATCCCCAACACCTGCCAGGATCTTGATGGCCTCCACCGCCTGAATGGTGCCGATTACCCCCACCACCGGGGCCAGTATCCCCTCTGCGGCACAGGTCTCGTATTCGCCGCTCTCCTCCCGATACAGACAGCGGTAGCATGGACTGTGCTCATTACTCAGAAATGTCGTCACCTGTCCTTCCATACGGATTGCAGCACCACTAACAAGGGGCGTCGCATTCTGCACACAGGTCCGATTAAGCGTAAATCGGGTTGGGAAATTGTCGCTGCAATCCAGCGCGACATCGGCCTTGCGGACCTGTTCATCGAGCTCATCGTCATCGAACTGCCAATCTACCGCGGTAATCTTTACATCCGGATTCAATGCCGCCAGGGTCCTGGCGGCGGATTGCGCCTTAGCATCACCGATATCCGCAGTACGATGCACGATCTGACGCTGCAGGTTTGAAGGCTCGACACGGTCGAAATCACTGATCACCAGTCGACCTACGCCCGCCGCCGCGAGATACATCGCCGCCGGGGAGCCCAGCCCCCCCATGCCGATAATGAGCACCCGCGCATCCAACAGGCGCTGTTGGCCCTGCGCGCCGATCTGCGGCAATCTTATCTGCCTGCTGTAATGCGACTGCTGTTGTTTATTCATCCAATGCGCAGGGTCATGGGTATACCCATGACGATGGGTTTTCAGGAATGCGGAGTGCGTCGAGTTTGGCGTAGAGCAAGGCGGAATGCGTAAGTCATAGTTTTTTCTATGGCTTTCGTGTTCCAACACCGCTATACGGCAAAGGCGGCGTGCTAGGTAACCGGAAAACTCATTCGCCATGGGT
>JBDLIZ010000610.1:0-3848 GCA_039714615.1 Pseudomonadota bacterium
CGATCATTTTCGTTGAATAGAGCCTACTATTCGCCTCAAATGATCAAGAAAATGAACTCAAAATGGCTTTCCCTCGCTACGGCTCCTATTCTCGGACAGCCTCCTAGAAACCGAAATACCTTGATGGATCAAATCACTAGCCGCATTTTGAATCTTTAACTGCTCGGAATTTCCTTTGCAAGCTGCGGATTTATCAAGGAATTGTTTTGACGCGGAACGCTTCACGCAGTAGAATGCCCGGCCTTATGTCTGGGCCATTACCGCCGCGATTAAATCCATTCCGTTTGGCAGAGCAGGGAATTCGCCTAAAAGGTGCGATTCCCTTGCAGTCTATGGCCCGTTTATGCGAGGCGACACAGGGATTTGCCGAGCGTGAGGCCGAGGTTGAACTGTGGTCCGCTATAGGGTCGGGTGGCATTTGCACATTGTATGGTAACTATTCGGCCAGGCTCAAGATGGTATGTCAACGCTGTCTTAGGTGGGCTAATATTGAGATCGAAGGGAGCCTCGATTTGGCCATGGTGAGTTCAGAGGCCGAAGCCACACGGATAGGCGGGGAGTATGAGATCTACCAACTGGGTAAGGATAATATGTTTTCTACTCGCGAGGTGATCGAACAGGAGTTGTTGCTTTCCCTGCCCTATATTCCTATGCACGAGAATGATGCGGACTGCGATGCAGCGATGTTGCGTATTTTAAAGCGTAACCGTAGTGAACAGTCTTCCAGACCCGAGAATAGCCCTTTTGCGATCCTTAAGAATTTGAATCGTGATTAAGCAGGTGGCGGGGAACATACCCAGTCAACAGTTGAAGATACCCTAAGACCTAGATCCTGCAAGTGATCGCACACACATAGCACAAGCTATTGATCTGTATAGCAATATTTTCTCCTTCGGGAATCACAATAAAGGATTCCATCCTTAGGTGCGTTAACGGCACTTCCCTGTGCCACTGCTCCGCTCAGTCTCGAATTTGCTCTACAAATCAATATATTGCACTCTGCAAGCACGATCACTTGCAGGATCTAGGTAAGATTTTTTGTGGCTGTGAGTTCGCTTGCGAACAAGAGGCCGTAATATCCTCGCTTGGTGTACAATTTGCGAGCATACTCGAATCTACATCCGGTTGTGCGTTACCGGCTTAGGTAGGTGCGAGGGAATAGACATTTAATTGGAGAGAAATCATGGCCGTACAACAGCGCCGTAAAACTCGTTCTCGAAGAGGAATGCGCCGTTCACATGACGCCCTGAAAGGGCCGGCGTTATCTGTAGATTCAAGTACCGGTGAGATCCATCGGCGCCATCATATCAGCCCGGACGGTTTCTACCGCGGCAAGCAGATTATCATTTCTAAAGAGGAAGAAGAGGAAGATTGAGGATCGATGAGGTCAAGCATCATCGATTTGTCGCGATCATTGGCCTGAGCCTTGCGTGATTAAAATAAACCGATGACGCGTTCCAAAACCATATCCCTGGATGCCATGGGTGGCGACAATGGTGCGGATGTGGTGGTTTCCGCTGCTGTCAATGCCGTGCGTCGTTATGACGACATTGAACTGATTCTGGTTGGTGATCAGCGTCTGCTCTCGGAGCAGTTGAAGTCGCACGATGCCCTTAACATGGACAGGTTGCGCGTCCATCATGCCAGTGAACAGGTGGCGATGGGCGAGCCACCTGCTCAGGCCCTGAGGATGAAAAAGGATTCCTCTATGCGGGTGGCGATCAATCTGCTTAAAAAGGGCGAAGCAGATGCCATGGTCAGTGCCGGGAATACGGGGGCGCTCATGGCCACCGCCCGCTATGTGCTCAAGACCCTCTCGGGTATCAATCGACCTGCGATAATGACCTCTATCCCCTCGTTAAACGGGCATACCTACATGCTCGATCTGGGGGCCAATGTGGATTGCAAGGCCGAACACTTGGTGCAATTCGCTACCATGGGCTCGGTTTTGGCCACCGCCGTCGATGAAATCCCCAAACCTCGCGTCGGCCTGTTGAACATCGGTCAGGAGGAGATCAAGGGTAATGAGCAGGTTAAAATGGCCAACACTCTGTTGGAACACAGCCCCATAAACTACATCGGTTATGTCGAAGGCGACGATATTTATCTAGGAGATGTCGATGTGGTCGTCTGCGATGGGTTTGTCGGTAATGTGGCGCTCAAAACCAGTGAGGGTCTGGTCAAAATGGTGTCTCAATTTATGCGCCAGGAATTCAAGCGCAGTCTATTTTCCAGGGCGGCTAGTGTGTTGGCGTTGCCGGCATTAAAAACCTTGAGTAAACGTTTTGATCCAAGAAGCTATAATGGTGCGAGTCTCTTGGGTCTACAAGGTGTTGTGATAAAAAGTCACGGGGGGGTAGATGCGTTTGCCTTTGAAAATGCCATCAATATCGCCCGTATCGAGGCAAAAAAGGATATTCCACGACGGATAAATGCTCAACTGGGTATTTTACTTAATCACAAAAGGCCGAATTAGATGTATTCGCGAATAACAGGAACCGGTGGATACCTGCCAGAAAAAGTATTAACCAATCAGGATCTGGAGCGTATGGTTGATACCTCAAGCGAGTGGATCATCGACCGAACGGGAATAAAAGAACGCCACGTGGCCGCTAAGGGAGAGACGACTTGCGATCTGGCAGTCATTGCAGCGCGACGGGCGATGGAGGCCGCGCAACGCAATCCAGAGGACATCGATCTGATCGTCTTGGCCACCACAACGCCGGACAAGGTTTTTCCTAGTACGGCCTGTCTGTTGCAACATCGGTTGGATATCCATGGATGCGCCGCTTTTGATATCCAGGCCGTTTGTACCGGATTTGTCTATGCACTCGGGATTGCGGATCGTTTCGTACGCACCGGTGGGGCGCGTTGTGCGCTTGTCATAGGGGCCGAGACCACTTCTCGCATCATCGATTGGACAGATCGAGGCACCTGTGTGTTGTTTGGTGATGGTGCAGGTGCGATCGTGCTGGAAGAGAGCGACGAACCGGGTATTCTTTCGTCCCACTTACATGCCGACGGACGCTATGAGCACCTGTTGAACGTTCCCTATGGTATCTCTCAGGGTTTTGACAAGACCAAGAATGGTGAGGCCTATCTCTATATGAAGGGCAATGAGGTCTTCAAGATGGCCGTAAAAACCCTGGGTCGTATCGTGGATGAAACGCTGGCGGCCAATAATATCAGTAAGAGCGATATCGACTGGCTGGTACCCCACCAAGCCAACAACCGAATCATTGAGGCAACAGCCAGAAAGCTAAAGATGCCCATGGACAGAGTCGTGGTTACGGTGGATATGCATGGTAACACCTCGGCGGCATCTGTACCCTTGGCGCTGGATGCTGCGGTGCGCGATGGGCGTATCAAACGTGGGGAAACCCTCATTATGGAAGCCTTTGGTGGCGGGTTCACCTGGGGGTCTGCATTGATGAAGTATTGACGGTCGGGCGTGCAAGGTGATTTGCTGGAAATAAACCCTATTCAGTTCCGTGGTATGAACGACGAATAGGATCTAGGTTCAACTAAATCTCTATAATATTATGGCCACAGAAATCGAACGTAAATTTTTAGTGCATTCCAATCATTGGAGGGCATCTGTAGAACGTCAAGAAGATTTTCTTCAAGGTTACTTGGCGAACAATGATTCATGCTCTATCAGAGTGAGGATCAGCGGTGGCAAGGCGAAGCTCAACATCAAGAGTTCAACCTTGGGAATATCCCGAAGCGAGTACGACTATGTCATACCTACTACAGATGGGCAAGAACTGCTGCAGCAATTGTGTAGCAGGCCGGTGATCGAAAAAACCAGGCACTATGTAAAACATGGTAGTCACCTTTGGGAGGTC
>JBDLIZ010000611.1:0-3844 GCA_039714615.1 Pseudomonadota bacterium
TTTCTACCATTAATGTGTGAATCTCCGTTCCCGGGCTCGTCCAACAAACGGTTCAGATTGTGGTTCGCTCCGCTCTCACAATCTAACCTTATTCGTTATCTTTTGCTGGACTGGACCGGCTATAGAGGTCCTTGTCGACGATGGCGACAAAGGCTTCGTTGAACAGGGGATTACCCTGTCGTCCGACTTGGACCCACTGGCCTTTATGCTGATCGTGATTGGCTTTCAATATGCGTTCTTTGCGACGGTTGGTAGTGGCATAGACCCCGACCACCTGTTGGTCACCGCCGAGTTCCGCCACCGGGATATTTAATACGATAGTATGGACATTGAAGCCACCTTGACTGTCGAAGGGCTTATTAGGGCCGCCAAAAGTGAAATCCAGATCGAAGATAGACTGGATATCGGCGTAAAACCCATCATCGCGTTGACCCGCAAATAGGATGTGCCCATCTTTAACTACAAAAATAGATTGGCCTGTGTAGGCGTCGAGATCAGCGCTGGTAGCCACACCGTCTCTGGCCGGATTGTCACCGTTGTCATCCCGATTATAACGGGGCGTAACAAGTCCCTGGTTATTGGGTGGCACGACACCCTTCCCGAGTTCGCGTCGGTGGCCCGTGCGGTGATCGACCTGATATACCTTGTAGGTCTGCGTCAGGTTCTGATTGGCATCATCGACTTCTTTGATCACTCCTAGATAGGATTGCAAGATGGTTTTTTTATTCTTGAACTTGGTTTTGAACTCAAACTGGTAACTCAGTGTGGTATGTCCTCTGGCGACATCATCTCCAAGGGCCACGTGGATTTCATAGAGCACATTGTCGTCAAAATTGTACTTATTCGGCCCGATGCCCGGTTCCTCGAAGGGGTACACGGCCACCGCCGTGGTCAAGTACTGGAGACCGTCTTGAGCGTTGCTGCGAAACGCATACACATCTGTGGTGTTTGCCGCATCATCCAGTGTGATCAAGGGGGCGTCCATGTGGCTGGACGCCATTGTGGGACTACTCGATAAGGTCAGCGATGTAATCGCCGCCCCCAGCAGTAGTTTAGGGTTTAGGTTTTTCATCATTATTTCCTGCGTTAGGTCGGGTTGAAATCTGGCTTAAGCGAGTGGCTAACAGCCAGACCGGATGTTTGCGGTTATAAGGCCGCAAATGCTTTGTGCAGCTGAGCGCGTTCGGATGGCAACAGCATTTGTTGCAGTGTTAAAGCCTTTTTTAAATGGGAGACTGCGTTTTGGTGGTATCCCGCGTCGGCGGCAATGACACCGGCGTGAAACAATAAGCGCGCGTCTTGGGTGCCTTCAGCCAGTGCGCGGTTGCAGAAATTTAATGCTTCTAATGGCCTGCCATCGGCATTGAATGCCCAAGCGATGGCGTCGTAGGTGAACACATCCCGGCGCGAACGGAGTTCCTGTTTCGCTAATCGCAAGGCCGTGGGGATGTCTTGCTCAGTGGTGGCTAGATAGAGAGCGAGCGTCCTTGCGTCTTCAAGGGCGCCGCGGTCAATGAGTTGGAACTCGATTTGACGGGCTTCGGCAAGATGTTGCTCTGCGCGCAAAGCCTCAATCAATGTCCATTGATATTCCGGTGATGGATTGAGTTGTACGGCACGCTTCAACGTAGTGATTGCCTTGGCGGATTGGCCTGCCGCCAGCAACGTGCGCCCCTGTGCGAGCAGGGCGGGAGCATATTCGGGCATCACGGCAAGCGCCGCGTCGATGTGCCCGAATGCTTGAGTTATTTGACCTGTTTGCAGCAGGTAATAGGCGAGGCGAACATGTGCCCAGGCGGTCTCCTGTGGATGACGAGACCCGAATGAAGCAGCGGTCTTACGCATCATTTCGATGGCCCCATCGAGATCACCCTTGAGCCAGCGCAAGTGCGCGGCTCGACTGTAGGCTTGAGGCCCGGGCCTTTGGTCCATCATGGTCTGGTAAGCCTGCAATGCTTCAGCAAGCTTGCCTTGTTCCATTAACGCATCACCCAGCAAGCCGTAATCAAACCAAAGGCCTCGCTTGGCTACCAGTGAACGGGCGAGTGCTTCCGCTGCTTTGAACTCATGCAGGTTATGCAGCACATGACCACGCAGGAGCATGGCTTCAGCGCTGTCAGGTTTCTTAGTATCGATACAAAATGCGGTTTGTTCGGCGAGAATATAAAAACCTGCATCAAGACTGGCGCGTGCGCGGTTCACAAAGGCCCAGCCAAGTTTCTCTAGATACGGCACGGGTCTTTCGCTGGATCGGGCTTGTTGTTGCCACCGAATGATATCCTTGTCGCTGTTGTGATGATCAAGCGTGCTAAGTGCAATGGCGCAAGCCTCTGGAGTATTAGTTACTTGTGACGGGCTGAACCGGGAAAGATGGGATGATGATTTTGGCGTGTGGTCTTGGTCGCAGCCCGTATTGAATAGCAGCACTATCGAGACGGCAACAGTTAACAAAGATATTTTTTTAATCGATTTCATTGGAAGCACCACCTGGTCTGGAGAGTTCTTTAAGCCTGCGGCATGAAACAAAACGTTAGTGCTTTATTGTCTCGATCGTTTTATATTTTTACGCAAACATAGGGGAAGGTGGATTCAAAAAAATGAAATATTAAAAAAAGGAAGAAGTAAAATAACAAAGAATAGAGCGAGGACTAAAAAAACTGGAAATGGTCGTGCAAGGAAATTTAACGGGATAAAATCACAAATTAATGATGGGCATGAAAGCAGAGAGATACCGCAGAGGTAAATTCAATCGCGAAATGCGGTTTGCCGGTCTTCCAATGCGCCCTGGAGATAGACTAGGGCGCCGGTCTCTGATCGGGCATGTTGATGAGTCGATCCGCGTTTGGCCATATGATAGTCTCCGGCCTGCAGGCGCAATCCACCCTCATATGTGACCTCACCTTCGAGTACAACGCATAGTTCGTCCCCGGCATGGGTATGTGGCGGGACCTCCGCGCCCGGTTGTACCCTCAGCAAATAGGATTCGGTGCCTGCTTCATGGTCTATGTGTAGTACCTTCTTTTCGATCTTGGGTGCGAGTTCGAACCAGCCCTCATCCGCTCTTAATGTGATGAAGTCAGTGGAGGCGGTTTTTTTTTTCATGAGTAATTTCTTCCATGACTCGGGCACGCAGCTTGAGTGCTCGATCCTCAGGAGGGGTGATGGGTCTCATGTCCATCGCCAGTTGAGCGAAGACCGCCTCATCCATGGTCTGCAATGAGTTTTGATCCGTTGGCTTACTCATTTTGCTACCCCTGTTTCACGGATGCCCGTTAGTTGCTTCTTAAGGGTGATCATCGCACGCCGTAGTTGCGTTTTTACCGTGCCAAGGGGTAATCCGGTGAAATTTGCTAACTCACTATGACTGTAACCCTTGAAAAATGCCAAGCTGAGCAGCTGTCGTTGATGATTGTCCAAGGTCTTCAATGCACTATGCAGTGTTGAATTGTGTTGAACAGCGGCGATCACATCCCCCGTATGTGCGGGTCGTTCGGCGTTTCTAATTTCAGTACTATAAGATTCATCCGGTGCGCTTTTTTGTTCCCGGCGCAGCAGATCCAGCGCCCGGCTTCGACCTAGGATCATCAGCCAGGCCATCACTGGGCCTCGACTCGGATCATAGCGCTGAGCCTGCCGCCACACCTGTAAATAGACATCACAGACAACCTCTTCTGCAAGTTCATGTCGCCGAGTGACGCGCATCGCCAGTCCATAGACCCGGCTTACTGTGGTATCGTAGAACAACTCAAAAGCATTTTTATCCTGCCTTACGATACGACTCAGCAGAGTAGCGAGACGGCTGTCGGTGGTCCCCTGAGGTTGTTTTTGTGCGGTTGGCGATGGC
>JBDLIZ010000612.1:0-3840 GCA_039714615.1 Pseudomonadota bacterium
ACCCAGGACCATGCCGCCGCCGCGATTGCCGCAAGTAATATACCTGTTTTTGCCTGGAAGGGGGAGACCGAAGATGAATACTGGTGGTGTGTTCAACAAACCATCTTCGGCCCCAATGGCTGGCGCCCCAATATGCTGCTTGACGATGGTGGTGACCTCACCCTGGTGATGCACGAGAAACATCCCGAGCTGATGGATGATGTGCGTGGCCTGTCCGAAGAGACCACTACGGGGGTACACCGCCTCTACGAAATGATGGAAAAAGGCGAATTGAGAGCACCCAGCTTTAATGTCAACGACTCCGTCACTAAATCAAAATTCGATAATCTTTACGGCTGCCGCGAATCTTTGCTCGATGGCATCAAACGGGCTACCGACGTGATGATCGCTGGCAAGATCGCCGTAGTCTGCGGCTACGGGGACGTAGGCAAGGGTTGCGCACAATCCCTACGTGGTCAGGGTGCCGCGGTATGGATCACGGAGATCGACCCCATCTGTGCGCTGCAGGCCGCCATGGAAGGTTATCGCGTGGTCACTATGGAAGAGGCCGCCGATCAGGCCGATATCTTCGTAACGGCCACGGGCAACGCCCGGGTCATTCAGCATGAACATATGAAGGCCATGAAAGATCAGGCCATTGTCTGCAATATCGGTCATTTTGACAGCGAGATCGATGTTGCCAGCCTCAAACAGTATACCTGGGAAAACATCAAGCCTCAGGTGGATCACGTGATCTTTCCTGATGGCAAACGCATCATTCTCCTGGCAGAGGGCAGGCTGGTAAATCTCGGCTGTGCTACCGGACACCCCAGCTTTGTGATGTCCAACTCCTTCACCAATCAGGTGCTGGCCCAGATCGAGTTGTGGAACTATCCCGAGAAATATGAAAACAAGGTCTACGTATTGCCTAAGAACCTGGATGAAGAGGTCGCCCGTCTGCATCTGGATAAGATCGGCGTAAAATTGACCCAGCTCACGCAGGAGCAGGCCGACTATATCGGCGTCCCGGTGGATGGCCCCTACAAACCGGATTATTACCGGTACTGAACGCTACTATCGGCAAGCTGCGCCGATAGAGGATAAACCATAAAATATACGAATAGCCCCTCTGGCTGATACCGTCAGGGGGGCTTAAGGAGCTGTTTTAAAACAGCTCCTAAGGCATGGTCCTCAGCAATTCACGAGACCGATCATCCTGCTTGGTCCCCATTCCACACTCCAAGCCTCAATAATGGAATCTCAGAAAAAATATCCCAAGGTTTTTAGCTTCGAGTTCTTTCCGGCCAAGACCGAGAAAGGCATTAACAAACTGCGTAACACCAGAGAGAAACTCGCCGCGCTCAAGCCTCGCTTTGTTTCCGTAACCTTTGGGGCGGGGGGGGCCACAAGAGAGCATACCCTGGAAACCGTATTGGAGATCAAACGTGAATCGGCGCTAAACGCAGCCCCTCACATCTCCTGTATTGGCTCGACCAAGACCCAGATCCTCGAGGTTTTGAACACCTATATAGACAACGGCATACGTCATATCGTAGCCTTGCGTGGCGACATCCCCTCGGGGATGCACAGCATTGGCGAGTTGCGCTACGCGAGTGAACTGGTAGAGTTTATACGTATAGAAACGGGAGATCATTTTCACATCGAGGTAGCCGCTTACCCCGAATTCCATCCTCAGGCCCTCAATGCATTTTCCGATATCGAGTACTTCAAACGCAAGGTACAGGCCGGTGCGAATAGCGCCATCACCCAGTACTTCTATAACGCGGATGCCTATTTTCGTTTTATCGACAGCTGCGAATCCATGGACGTGGACATACCCATCGTCCCCGGTATCATGCCCATCGTAAATTTCACTCAGCTCGCCCGTTTTTCAGACGCCTGCGGTGCGGAGATTCCTCGCTGGATGCGTAAACGCCTGGAGGCCTTTGGCGATGACAGGCGCTCCATTCAAGAATTTGGCATCGACGTATGCACCCAACTCTGTGCAACATTGTTGGAGCAAGGCGCCCCCGGCCTTCACATCTACACCATGAATATTGCCTGGCCGGCCATCACCCTCTGGAAAAACCTTGGGTTGCTGGAGGGTGATGAGCTGATTGCCTGACAATTCTATCAAGGAAGGGGTTGAAAAAAATATTATCTAGGAGCCTATTTGACTAGCTGATAGAGATAGGGCTTTTCCGCAGTAGGTTCTCTATTCTCGGACAGGCTCCTATTGGGTTTAAAGCAGCTGAATATCCAGTCTGAAGGAAATCCCGTCGTCTTGCAGATCATGCTCCGCGCCGGTTGCTACGTTGCGCAACGCATAGCCCCAGTACAGCTGGCCGCGGACCTTGGAATTCGGATCCCAACGCAGTCCGATACCGATGCTCGAGATGGTCTTTGGGTCGGGTGTAGGTGTGCTGGTGTTCTCGCTCCAGCCAAAATCGTAGAAGGGTGCCAGATAGACCCGCCCGTCCTCTGGTGCCTTGCTGACTCCCGGCAGGGGGAGCCTGAACACCGGGACGCGAAACTCGAGCGAGGCCACAAAACCGCTATCCCTGACCAGCAGATTCTCCCGGTAACCGCGTACGGTGCGTGCGCCTCCAATGGCGAATTTCTCAATGGAGAGTAACGGATCTGCGGACAATTGCACGTCGCTGCGGATAAGGACTTGGTTGTTGCTGTCCCACAGACGCCGCAGCCACTGAAACTGACCCAGCCAGTAGAAAAACTGTCCGTCAGGCAGTTCACTGGCATTGGTTGTTGCGCTAAAGGCATCTATGCCCACATTGAATATCGCGCGCAACGCCAAAACTTGTTCGGGACTGCGATCCACCCATTGCTGTAATCAAACAATTCTAGGGACACAACAAACAATTCTAGGGACACAATACTTATTTACTTCCATGCCTACGTTAATTGAGTATTGTGCCCACAGAATTGCCTTGTGTGATCCCGGAGGGGTATGTTCTAAGTCGGCTAGCCGCCTTTGGAAATGCTGCTGTTTGATACGGAAAGAGCACCTAATATCAAAGCGCGTTCATTCGCCATTTGTAGGAGTTCACCCACCATATCAAATATGCCATAAAGGATCTGGAAACCTTTTTCGGGAATGATAGATACAGAATATTCGATAGAATACATAGTGTGTTCCCTGCAGCGGTGGAATACCTTGTCTTGTGGAATACCTTTCGCGCGTATTGACGCTGTTAAAGAAGTCGTTAATCGGATGAATTTTCCTACTCCAATTTGGATGGTACACAGGAAAAAGTGTAACGCCGTAGCAAAGGTTATTGAGTCTAACTTGATGGTGCTGTCAAGTCGCCGCTGCGCGTAATCACTTACAATTGCGCCGCTCAAGTAGTACTCGCGGAGGTCAGGCATGGCAGCCATGAGATGAAGACCGTTATCCGTAATACCGGTCTGCCGAAGACTAAGCAACCTCAAGCGTGGTAGGTTCATTAGCTTCAAGATGCACCTATCGCTGACTTCGGTACGATCTAGGTTAAGTATCTCAATGGTTCTCGATAGCAGATCAAAGGGGGCATCGTCCTTTACCCGTGTTCCACCGCCGTACAGCGCTGTTAGATTTGGGAGAAGTACCAGATGCTGGAAACACGCGCCCGTAATGTGCGTGTTGGAAAGAACAACGGAAGTGATCGCCGCTCTCTGCTTCTGCGAAAAGTTACGCAGCTGCGCAAGATCGGCATCTACCAGTTCCCTTTCGCCGTGCAGGACCAGGGCGGCGCCGGAGTTGAAAAGGTAATCTTTAAGCTCGATGGACATGGTCTTTCTCATGAAGTCGTACCTTTATGGGAAAAGACCCTTTGTTGGAATATGGCCTAGATTCTTGAAGAA
>JBDLIZ010000613.1:0-3832 GCA_039714615.1 Pseudomonadota bacterium
TGCACTTTGAAGTTCCAGCGGGGATAGTCCCCCCGCTCGATAGCCTCGTAAAGGTCGCGCTGGTGGCTCTCCCGGTCCTTTCCGATGATCGCCTCGGCCTCTGCGTTGGTGAGGTTTTCGATACCCTGTTGGCTCTTGAAGTGGAACTTGACCCAGAAGCGCTCGTTGTTGACGTTGATGAAACTGAAAGTATGGCTACCGAAGCCATGCATGTGGCGATAGGTACGGGGATTACCGCGATCACTCATCAGGATGGTGATCTGATGCAGCGCCTCGGGTAGCAGAGTCCAGAAGTCCCAGTTACTCTGTGCACTGCGCATATTGGTGCGCGGATCACGCTTAACCGCATGGTTGAGATCGGGGAACTTGAGAGGGTCGCGCAGGAAAAACACGGGCGTGTTGTTACCCACCATGTCCCAATTGCCTTCCTCGGTGTAGAACTTGACTGCGAAGCCGCGGATGTCGCGCTCGGCGTCTGCCGCACCCCGCTCGCCTGCTACAGTCGAGAAACGGGCAAACACCTCAGTCTTTTTGCCTACTTCTGTAAACAGCTTTGCCTTAGTGTACTTAGTGATGTCATGGGTCACCGTAAAGGTGCCGTAGGCGCCGGAACCCTTGGCGTGCATGCGCCGCTCCGGAATGACCTCGCGGTCAAAGTGGGCGAGTTTTTCCAGGAACCAGAAGTCCTGCATCAGCAGAGGACCACGCGGCCCAGCTGTCATGACATTCTGATTGTCGGCAACGGGACAACCGGTGGTGGTCGTCAGCTTATTTTTCTCGTTCATCGTTTGCTCCTTCTTTTGCCTCTCGAGAGTTTGGGGTTTGTGTTGTCTGTGCCTCGGCTAACTCCCCTAAGCATTTGGCGCAAACACCTTGGACCTCGACGTGGGCGCTCACGACCTGACCAAAACGATTCACGGCGTCGGGGATTTGCAGTGCGTTGAAATCGGTACTTTCGAAATCTCGGATCAAGCCACAGCGCACACACCGGTAGTGATGGTGGGGCACCAGGTTGGCATCGAAGCGCACGCTGTCCTGCCGCGGACCGAGGGTTTTGAGAAGCCCCAGGTCGCTCAGTAGCCAAAGCGTGCGGTAGACGGTGTCGAGGGAAACGGTCGGCATCGTTGCTCGCACCGTTCGATAAACCGCTTCTGCACTCGGGTGCTCCACACTCGAAGCGACAGCGCGGAAGATCTCTAGACGCTGATGCGTGAGCTTGATGCCCGCCCGCTTGGCGATCGAATTGAACTGTGTAAGCCGCCAATCGACCTCTTGATCTTCTATAACCACGCAAGATTCCTATTTGCATATATATCGCAGATAGGAATGTATTCCAATTAAAGCGTGACTGCAATAGTTGTTGGAGTGACCAACAAGAAGGGGAAGTAACGAAAGGGCACCAGGGGTGCGGCCTGAAACTTTTCACATCAGCCGCCGTATTTCGAGCTCCGAAAGTTGCGAGGATGTGATCTTGAAGATCCGAGTCATAGATGTAGCGTAAGGGAAGCACATCGCGTTTCTCGGACCACCGTCATGCAGCAGAAGACCATGTAGCCCGTTTGATTTGAGTTGACCGAGCAAACGCACATTTCGGTTCGGGCCTGGATGACCTGGGCGAAATTGTCCTGTGCGAACCCTACTCAAGGAAATCCCGGCCGAAGCCGGACTGATCAGAAGGTAAACGTTCGGCTTGCCTCAGTCGAATGGTTTGGGGCGCGGAGTCCTGTCCGTGGACGGTGGCAGCGTTGGCAGTTGGAACGATGGCTGATCGCCGGTCAGTGTATTGAGGAAAGCCACAATCTGGGCGTTTTCTTCGTCGGTAAATTTGCGGCCCAACTGCAGTCGGCCCATGATATCGACTGATTCGGTGAGGGTCTCGGCCTCTCCGTCGTGGAAGTAAGGGTAGGTAAGTTCGACGTTGCGTAGAGTCGGCACCTTGAACGCGAAGCGGTCGGCATCCTTACCGGTTACCGCGCTGCGACCTTCAGCCGGGCTCTTGGCCTTGTAGGGTTCGACGACGCCCATTTTCTGGAACGAGGTCCCACCCACGGCCTCGCCATTGTAGCAGGCCACGCAGCCGCTATCTTTGAATAGCTTATAGCCAGCCAACTCGTAGGGGGTAATCGCATCTTTCTCACCCAGCAGCCAGCGGTCAATGCTGATCAAAGACTATGGCCTCTCAAAGACCAGTGTACACCGCTATCTTGCTCCAGCAACAGAAGTTGAATTGCTGAAATAGTCCGATTTGTGCTTTTGGGCAAAGATACCCTACGTATGATCGCGCTTACAGGATCCAGGTCATAACCAAATCAAGAAGCCCATCTCGAAAGAATGGCTGAGCAGGGGATGATAGGGATACATTCGTATTTTGTAATATTGCAACCCAGAGCTATCGAGCTGCAATTTGATGGAAAAGGTCACTTGATCACCCGCTTCCTGCTGTTGTTCAGGATCTAGTTTGTAGCATTTACTGAGGATAAACCTTCCCTGCTCATCCTCGTTACCGAACAAGCATTCAACAACAACGTCATCATGATTCAGCCCGTTTAAAAATACCAATACATCCAGCGACAACACCTCATCGTATTTGATTTCAGTCGGGACCTCATGAGTAAGCTGCATCGAGATACCTGGCCATAGCTCCCTCACCTTTTTTTTCCACTGCGCTAATTCAATGGCGGGTCTGGCCTGATTCTCCATTAGACGTTTGTGTTGATCTCTGGCAGGCCCGTAAAAATTGCGTACATAATCCATGACCATACGCTGGGCACTGTAATGCGGTATAAGAGATTTCATTGAGGCCTTAGAACGCGCTACCCACTTAGGTGAGTATCCCTGATGATCCCTGTCGAAGTATTCTGGTATTACTTCCTGTTCAAGTATATCCAGTAGCCCCATAGCCTCATTTTTATCCCTTTGTACGGCATCGGTCTCTGATCCGTGAGGTGTGATGGCCCAGCCATTCTCACCATTGTAGCCCTCCGCCCACCAACCATCTAAAACGCTGAGGTTGAGTACACCGTTAACGCCCGCTTTTTCTCCTGAGGTACCACTGGCCTCCAGGGGATATTCCGGATTATTAAGCCAGACATCGACACCCGCCACCAGCTTTCGGGCCAAAGCCAAATCGTATCCCTCCAGGAGTATAATTTTTCCGAGAAATTCCGGGCGCATCGAAAAATCATGAATCTGCTGAATCAGTTTCTGACCCGGTTGATCATTAGGATGGGCCTTCCCGGCAAAAATCAATATGACGGGACGCTCGGGATTACCCAGTATTCGCGCCAGACGTTGCGGATAAGAAAATAATAATGTCGCTCGTTTGTAGGTCGCGAACCTACGGGCAAATCCCAAAACCAGGGTGTCGGATTCACGGGGTTGGAGATGGGCGGTCATTCGTACAATTGTGTTCTCGTTCACGCCATTGCGGCGATGCTGAGAACTGGCTTTGGCACAAACATACCGAAACATTACGGTCTTGAGTTCCTGGCGTACACTCCAGAATCGAATGTCCGGGATGTCGTTGATATGTTGCCAATACTGTTCATTGAGTAGCTCGTTTCGCCAATCGCTAAACCTCATGTCGAACAGGTTCACCCACTCTCTGGCCAGAAAGGTGGATAGATGCACACCGTTGGTCACATAGGAAATTGGATTTTCTTCGGGCGAGATCTGCGGCCACACATAGGATTCCATCTTCGAGGCCACTCCACCATGGATACGGCTCACTCCATTGTGAAACCGTGATCCGCGCAAGGCCAAGGCAGTCATGTTGAAACTGTCTTCATTACTGGGCGAGTTGCCAAGACTGAACAGTTGTTCTTCGCCAATG
>JBDLIZ010000614.1:0-3805 GCA_039714615.1 Pseudomonadota bacterium
GGGAAATATAGTCTAATTTAAAAAAGTATAGGGAAATTCCACCCCCTATGAGAGATCAGTCTGGTGAGACCGCCCGGGTCACTCAGATGGATAAGCGTAGGTCCTGTGTTACCGCTTGATGCTTCGGTGATTGCGTAACATTTTCAGCGAAGAAGACAGACACAAAGAAGATCAATGATTAACAAACGAGTAATAGCTGCCATGTTGCTGGCAATCGGCGTCCAATCCGCCGGTTCTACAGAAATAGCAGCAGAATGGACCTTCATTGGGCAAATCACCCCTAGTTATAATTTCCGCCTGGATCTACAGAGTACCGATGTGGCGGGCGTCTTCACTCTAAATGGTTACTCGGAGCTGTTGCTTGTTACTGGTGCCCCTCGCGAGGCCGTCGTCGGATCAGCCACGTTTTCGCCCAATGAAGACATATTTGCCGTATCACTATTCTTCAATACCAGTACTGGACAAAATATCACTATTGGGGCTGACCTTGACCCTATGACCCTGAGTGGCGATGGTGAAGCGATCCGCGTGGTTAGCGGTGGCGTCGATTCAAGCATAGCTGGTACCTTGGCTGTGGTTCCAATCGAATAGGGTTGTCGGTACGGAAAAATTCAACGTTTTCGAGCTGTGGGCGCCAACAGAGAAACGATGCGCTACGTCGAATGGCGCCTTTGCTTGTTTGCGCGTCTGCTGTCCACCCTCCGCGGTCGCACTAGTGGTTGCCTGATATGCTCAAACTTCGACATCACGGGACGCGCGCGCGATCGATTGACCGGATGGCATCGATGTTGCTCGAAGCTCCGCTCTCAAGCGAGGAAAATTCGGAAACGCGGTGATTATTGCGTTCCTCAATCTCTTTGACTTTACCGGTTGAATCTATCCTGGCCGCAAAGTGGAATTTCGCCGGTGCCGTGGGGATATCCATACCCAACGAGATCACTTCGCCAGCCGCAAAATCCTTATCAGGCTCTACTCCTGGCTTGGCCGGAGCAAGGGCCCTGACCCGACGACTATAAGTCCCGCCTACCCAAGGACACTGGACTGCGCTCAGTTGTTTGCAGGTTACCGTGAACGTGGATTCCGCTGCCTGCGATACACCCACATTGCGGACCAACCAGTTGAAATACAGAATCTTTTTGCGCAGATCTCTTTCCACCCAATATTTTTCTATGTAGAGATCGGGCCGGCGGAGATGGTCGTTCGCCGGCCGGGGATAGAGCCGGAAAGATTTTTGGGCCAACGATTGGAGATCGGCGCGACGGTCGGTTGTGCTTTTCGATTCCTCCTCAGCTGCATTCGATCGCAATGCCACCCCCGCAAGGGTCATACAAGCGATGCCAAGGAAAATGCCGAATGGTAGTCCCAACGTCTTACTCACATCCACACCATCACCCTCCCAGTTGTCTTTTCACCCCCCGCTCTAGGCGTTTCGGCCCCTGAATTAAGATGAAATTTTCCTCTTCCGCGAAAACAAATAGTAAAAACTATGCGGTTTGCTATTGGCACGCACCGATAATGGGTTGCGTGAGGCATGGCCAGTAGTAATGCGAAGGGCTATGTCAGTATTTTGCTGTTTATCCGAGTAGCAGGATCGGGATTATCGGCTATACTTTAGCAATCGCGCCCAGTTAACCCGTGTCGCCGCTACGAAAGCTATCCAGGCATAACACAGGTTTAATAGCGCCCAAGACATTGGTTAGTGTTTTCCCGTTCGTCCATCTTCGATACAGAGAGGGAAAGATGGTGAGATGAACTGTGACACGCTAAAAATCTACGTTATCGCCATGGCAGCAGTCGGTGCGCTTGTGGGAACGCTTTTTCCTGCGGCCGATGCTGAGGCAGGCTTGGTGACGTTTAAGACAGAACCCGGCGTCGATCGTCCTGGAGGCGATTATCGCAGTGTGGATTTGAACGTTGCTGACTATCGAGCGTGTCAATCGCTTTGCACGAGCGACGAGAAATGCCGTGCTTACACCTACGTAATGCCGGGAGTACAGCAAAGCAGCGCAAGGTGCTACTTGAAAGGTTCGATTCCTCCGCCGAAATGCAGCGGCTGTTGTGTGAGCGGTTACAAGGACACCCGCTTTGGGGATCAACCTCAATTAATTTCCTGTGGTTCAGCGACCCTCCCTGATCCAAGCATTTTTCGGCGGCCGACTACGCCAACCAGAAGTAGCGACCTGTCTAATAAAATGCCAATATCGCGAATACCTCTACCAGGCCCAGCGCCGGAGCCGGTTCCGGCGGCACCAGGCGGCCCCCTCCTGCCTCCGGTCTCTGCGGACCCTACTTCCCCGCAACCGGAAACCGGAGGTGCATCGACACAGGTCCCTACATTTACCTTAGAAGAGGACACCAACCGTCCCGGGGGTGATTATCGTAGGGTACCGCTCGACAGCTATGACGTGGAAGCGTGCCAGGCTATCTGCGCAGGGGAAGAGCAATGCCAGGTGTTCACATTAGTTAATTCGCACTTGCCGAATATCGCGGCGATTTGTTATCTCAAGAAAGGCTTGATGCCGCCAAGGCATGATCCCTGTTGTATCACAGGAATCAAGATCAATCCCAGTCAGTGGTGGGGAAACGGAGGTTCACAAAGCACACCTCCGACGGAATGATTTATTGCGAACCAGCCGCCGCAATGATGTCGAAATACGCGGGTAGTGGCATTCTTAGAGTTAGTGATGTCGTTCCCGTTTAATACAGGTACCTTCGTTCTGTGTAGTCCGCATCCAAATCAGGAGTGCCGACCATGATTAATCGACTAGTAGCAGCCATCATATTTCTAGGTTGCTGGACACTGGTTCCTGCTTATGCGGGTGGGGTAATGGTTAGCTCGGGCACTTCGGTGGACCTAACTGCACATCGCCGTCCCTACGCTACCGTGCTGAAGCCAGGGATGCAAGATTTCAATGTGGTTTCATCGGCGATTGTCATTCTCCATAAGCTCACTCCAGAAGGGAGATGGATGTCAGACGAGAATGGGCGACGCAAACAGTTTGTACACACAATGGTGTTTTACTCTGATAACACTTGGTCTATTGGGACCACCAACCGGGTTGATTCGCTTGGTATCGGAAAGTATGTACTGCCTCCAGGATACCGTCCCGATCAGATTGTAGGCGCTGGCTCTGCTGGCCCGTATGTCTATCTCTGGTTTAGTGAAGGAACCACATGTCGAGCAACCTTTCCAAGGACATCTGGACGAGACAAAAGAACTTTAGGATTTGCGGAATCTTTCGAGGATAAGGATTGGTACTTCCTCGATCCAACCGGAACATTCCACTGCGGATCAGGATCTGGCGGGAAAATTTATGGCTATACCCCGGCTCATGGAAAGCAGGCTAAGGACATTGTTGGCGTCGCCATTGACGGCAACTTTTATCAGAGAGAATTTACAGTTTTTGCTTACTACAGAGACGGGACTGTTTCGGCGGGAACTTCAGACGACTTGGACAGCAAACGAGCAGCAACAGAGGTTCGGCTGCCGGGCGATAAATCTCCCTTTGACATCATCGATGTAGCAATAGATGGGGTGAACCATCACGTCTATGCCTTTTATCGCGACAAACCGAAACGCTATGATAAATTCAGGATTAGACCTCAGGTAATAAAATAGCAATATATACTTTCTTTCGTAATGGAATTTACAAGGTATGCATTAGGCCCGGAGCCATCAGCCGGCCGGCGGTGGCGGAGAAGCGCCTATCGCTCACCGCGAACGGAAACGTCCGTTACCAGCTGAAGACCCCGTACCGTGATGGGACTACACACGTCATCTTCGAGCCGCTGGATTTCATTGCCA
>JBDLIZ010000615.1:0-3798 GCA_039714615.1 Pseudomonadota bacterium
GATGCAGCCGTGATCAGCTCTGCCATTCCTCCCGCGACTGTGGAAGAAGCGGGATTTCACGAGCTCTGCTTTTTCGGAGACGCGATAAGGGTGCCAACGACAGGACTCGCGGTTCATGCGATACAGTTGAAGCAGCAGACCGAATTGGTGAAAACACTCGTCGCAATACTAAAGGAGAGTCTCTCACTGCTGCGCAGCGACCCCGTTCTCGTCGCCCGGGTATTACAGCGCTACTTCAATGTTCCCGATGACATTACGGATAAAACAGCGGCAATGTATGAAAAGCTTTTTACCCATGATGGTCAAACCACTCCCGAGATTGCTCAACTTGCTGTCGACTCGCTATGCAAGTCTCTGCAGATCAACGAGTCGATTCCGTGGCAGGAGATCTATGACTTTTCACTGGCAGACTAAGATGAACAGGCTCGCCCAATTTCATCCGAGTCGATATTCGCCTCGACGACTAATCTGTCAGATAAGCGCCTGCTCGAGATCTGCGATCAGATCATCCACCGACTCTATACCGATTGATAATCGCAGCAAGTCCTTCGGAATCGGACTGCTCTTTCCTTCAATCGTGTAACGATGCTCGATCAGGCTTTCCACACCACCCAGTGAAGTCGCTCGCGTAAACACCTGACACTTCTTGATGACAGCGAGCGCACCGTTTGCCCCGCCCTTGACCCTGAATGAAAGCATGCCGCCGAAACCACCCTGCATTTGCCGCTTGGCGATCTCATGACCGGGATGGCTCGGCAGGCCCGGATACAGAACGGCCTCGAGACTTGCATGGTTTTCGAAGTGTTGCGCGATCGTCATGGCAGACCCGCTGGACTGCCTGACCCGCAGGAACAGGGTGCGCATGCCCCGTTGCAGCAACCAGGCCTCGAACGGCCCTAGAATCGCTCCGCCATCGGCCCGCACGGCACAGATTCGTTTCCAGAACTCGTCGTGTTCGGCAGTCACGACCGCACCAGCTACGACATCGCTGTGGCCATTCAGGTACTTCGATGCAGAATGCATCACGATATCGGCACCAAAGCTGATCGGCTGCGTCAGGACAGGTGTCGGTACCGTTGAATCCACAACCAGTCGGGCACCAATACCGTGCGCAATGTCGGCCGCAGCCTTGATGTCAATGATGTCCCAGGTGGGATTACACGGTGTCTCGATCCACACCAGTTTGGTTTCACCTTTCTTTACCGATTGTGCGAGTGCGTCTGGCTGACTTGCATCAAACAAATCAAGCCCGAGGCCCCAGTCGCTACAGAAGGTGATGAGCCAGTTTCTTAAGCCCCAATACATCACTTTTGGCGCGACTATATGATCACTCGGCTTCAGCGATTGCACGACAGCCATCGCCGCGGCCATACCGGAGCTGAACAGCAAAGCCGATTCTCCACCTTCCAGGTTGGCGAGCATCCTTTCCGGTAACAGATAACCGGGGTTCTCATCCCGCGCATAGCCATGTCCGGGGGCAATTAACTGATAATTCTGCCTCGTCAGAAAAATTCGTGGGCAGTTTTCGGTACCGGTAAAGCACCAAGCGCATGATACAAGGCGATTTCAGCCGCATGATAGGTCCGAAAACCATACGCTTTTCTGGTAGTCAGTTTTGCTTTGGTGTTAAAACCCTCCACAATGCCACTGGAAAACTGCTTTTTGGCCCGAAACCAGTTCAGTAAAAGTGGGCGGTGCCGTCTCAGCATGCTGGCCACTTGCTTCATCGGATCAATCTTCGAGCGCATTGTCTTGGTGCACCATTTATCCAGAAATCGTCCCGCCCAGTAGGGTGAGGTATAAGACCAGAAAAGCTGAAACTCTTCCTTCAGAAGGTAACTTCTGATCGATATCAGATTGTACCGCAACAGATCCGCCAGCTTGGTCTCCTGTTGGTCGGTCAGGTTTTCCGGTCGCTTGAGCAGTAGCCAGCGCGTTTTCGTCAGTACCGGTTCATAGCCTTTTGCCTTCAGCTCTTTCGTCTCCTGGGCGCGCACCTGATCAATCGCCTTCGAGAGGTGGCTCATGATATGGAAGCGGTCCAGAATGTGGATGGCTTGTCCTGCTTTTTTGGCAATCACTTTCAAGTACGGTTTCCACATGTCACTGCAGACATATTTCAGCGCCTGATTCCTCTCCTTACCGAACCAACGGAAGAAGCGCAGCAACGTCTTGACCGTGCGTTTCTCACCGATCCACAGCAGTCGCTTACAGTGCCCGTCAATCTGATAGACCAGTGTCAAATAGCGATGCCCCCGCTGCCAGGCAATCTCATCAATGCCAATGGCTTCAACACCAGACAGGTCCTGATGTTCACGCCCCCAGGTCACGGCTCGCTCAACCGAGCAGAACACATGGTCCCAGCTGGTACGAAATGCCACGGCCACTTCCCTCCAGCTCAACCGTTTTGCCCAGCCTGACAAAAACCAGGCGTAGGCATCCGTCAGCCGGCGTTTACCTGACACCCAGGGCATCTGTTCTACCCGGATGCCGCAATCAGGACATTCCACACGGCGCGGTGCATACACGAAAAACACCTTGTGGCCCCACATCGGGATGAACTCGAAACGCCGTGTCGGCAGCGTATCGTAACCGGGCCCCCGGCGTCCGCATTCACCACACAGCGGCCGGCTGTTCAAGCGAGCATGTATCTCAACCTCAACGGTCGGAACCGGCGCAGCCTCCACCCAACGCACCGATCCATATACAAATGATTTGAATTTCTGCACCCGATTGAGGATAGTCTTGATCTGCATCCTGTTCCTTTTGCTCTGTCAGATGGTGGCTTCGTAACTTCCATCTTCTCAGAGTCGGAGCAGGATGCTCTACCCTTCTTATGCTCAACAAACTATCTCTGTCTCAATAAATTCCTATGTTTTTACCCACAAATTTTCCTGAAGAGCCTAAACTTCCTTGATCAGGGTGATTTGCTGAATAATCCGTCCGCTCTTGTTAAGGATTATCAGATGCCTGCATTGAGGGTATCCCTGCGGATTGCATCATTGCCTGGGCAGGCGTCGGATAATCCTCAGGGGAGGAAACCGCGGGGTCGCGGTTGTTGTGGCTGAGTCGTTGCGATTGAGCTATGGGGATTTGAAGTGTGTTCGCTTGAGATTGCCGGCCTGATTCGATGGTTTTGTGCATCAAGCTTGCTGGTTCGGCAGCTTAAATCGGCAACGTGAGTCAGTTTTTGTTGTAGTAGAGCGCTGCTTGTTGGTGCATTTCCTGTTTTGGACAATAGTCCACTGCTGCCGGTGTGCCACCGGCAGTGAATGTGCGATGTTTGTAAAGCGTCGATCATGAGAGAACCGGTGGTGCCCGCGGTATTTGTTTTTCGAAGGTCTCGATAATGATCATGGGTGCACCGCAGGTCCGGCAGGTGTAGGTGCTGGTGGTTGGATTATCGTCAGTAGTGTCTGTTTCTGGCGTAAGGTCATCGACACAGGTGTCATCGACGTTTTCATCGCTGAGGAGTTGCCGCAGTCGTTGCACTTGCTTGACACGAACGTGGTTGGCGAGGAGTCCGTAGTGACGGATGCGATGGAAGCCTGGCGGCAGCACGTGGATGAGAAAGCGGCGCATGAACTCGTTTGTGGTCAGGGTCATGGTTTTGTGGCGATCGCGTTGTTTGGCACGATAGTCCTTCCACTTGAAGGTGACGCCACGCTCATCACAGGCCAGCAAGCGACTGTTGGCGATCGCCACGCGATGGGTATAACGAGACAGGTAGGCGAGTACGGCCTCAGGCCCGGCGAACGGACGCTTGGCATAGACCACCCAGTTTGTCTTGCGTAATGG
>JBDLIZ010000616.1:0-3786 GCA_039714615.1 Pseudomonadota bacterium
GATTTAGCGTTTCTGCATTGGAGCAGAAATATCTATAGAGAAAAGCACCTTAGACGTTTGTTACATTGCACAACCACAAACCGTAGTGACATAACAACCTAGAGTTTTTTGCAACATATTGTTTCACAAGGGAATAATCTAAGGTAGTGACAAAGATGGGTTCAGATTTGAGCTGCCGGTGTCCATGCTTCTTTCAGTCCACGCATCGAATTCCTGCTACTTCGCCTTCCCCAGCGGGAGTGCACCCAACACTTCCCGGAAGCTGTTAAGGCCCGCTTCCAGGTTCTCGATGATTTCTTCGGCGAGTTCGTCAGGCTCGGGTAGGTTGTCGAGGTCGGTGAGGCTCTGGTCCTTGAGCCAGAAGACATCGAGGCTGGATTTGTCGCGGGCAATCAGCTCTTCGTAGCTGTACTTGCGCCAGCGGCCTTCCGGATTTTTGTTGGCATCCCAGGCCGGTTTACATTTATGACGGTTTGCGGGGTTATAGCACTTGATGAAATCTGCCAGATCCTCGAAACGCATGGGTTTCTTTTTCAGGGTATGGTGGATGTTGGTCCGGTAGTCGTAATACCAGACTTCTTTTGTCCACGGGTTTGGGCTGGCTTCCCGGTTGTCGAAGAAGATGACGTTGGCCTTGACGTCCTGAGCGTAAAAAATGCCGGTCGGTAGGCGCAGGATGGTGTGCAGATCGGTATTTTCCAGCAGCTTGCGGCGGATGGTTTCACCGGCGCCGCCTTCGAACAGCACGTTGTCGGGCACGACCACGGCGGCTCGGCCGGTGGTTTTCAGCAGGGTGCGGATATGCTGGACGAAATTGAGCTGCTTGTTCGAAGTGGTGGCCCAGAAGTCCTGGCGGTTGTAGGTGAGATCGTCTTTCTCCTGCTCGCCGTCCTCATTGGTAAAGCTCATCGAGCTCTTTTTTCCGAAAGGGGGATTGGCCAGCACGTAGTCATAGCGCTGCCCGGCATCGGCGACCAGGGAATCATTTGGGGAAATGGTCACCTCACCGTCGATCTCGCCAATGTTGTGCAGGAACATATTCATCAGGCACAAGCGGCGTGTATTGGCCACGATCTCGTTGCCGAGGAAGGCGTCATGCTTGAGAAAGGCCTTATGCGCCTTGTCGAGTTTGAAGTGATCCGGATCGGTGATGAAGTCATAGGCTGCTAGGAAAAAACCGCCGGTGCCGCAGGCCGGGTCGGCAATGGTCTTACCGGGGTCGGGCCGCACGCATTCGACCATTGCGCGGATCAGTGCGCGCGGCGTGAAGTACTGTCCGGCACCGGATTTGGTGTCCTCTGCGTTTTTCTCCAGCAGACCCTCATAGATATCGCCCTTGATATCCGCGCCCATCATCACCCAGTCGGTATCGTCCACCATGTCGATCAGGCGGTACAGCTTGGCCGGATCCTGGATCTTGTTCTGCGCCTTGGTGAAAATCTGCCCGAGCATGCCCTTGCGGGTGCCAAGCGCTCGCAGCAGTTCGATGTAATGGCCTTCCAGTTCCGCCCCGCGCTTTGACTTCAGGCTCTGCCAGTCATGCTTAGGCGGGATGCCGACATCGCGATTGTACGGCGGTTTGGCGTATTCATCCGCCATCTTGAGAAAGATCAGATAGGTGAGCTGCTCCAGATAGTCGCCGTAACTGACACCGTCATCGCGCAGGGTGGTGCAGAAGCTCCAGACCTTGGAGATAATCGGGGCGGTATTCATGATGATTCTTGTCTTGTTAATTCTTTCCAGTTAGTCAAATCGGCTATAATATCGTCATGAGTGGCAAGACGCTTATCCAGACCAATCCGTACCTGAAAGACACAACGAAGGCTCGTCGTAGCCGGGCGCGCAGTTTGGCAAGTTCGACGGCCATCGAGACCGGCGAGTCGATTCGCGCGCTTGAAGAAAAGCTCAATCGGCCGCATTCTGCACGGACTCGCGTAACACTTGCCTGACCAGCAGTTTCATCGGCTTTTATTTGCGTAGCCAGACTCCCAGTCATCCCCGCCTTCGCGGGGATGACTGGGAATCCAATAATCACAATAAACTTTCATAAAGATCCATCCATTCAGGATTGCCTTTTTCAATTAAACGTAACTTCCAGGCTCTATTCCATTTCTTGATCTGTTTCTCCCGGGTGATTGCAGACATCATATCCTCGCATTGCTCAAAATAGACTAGATAATGTACTCGATATTTTTTTGTAAACCCATCAATCAGGCCATTCTTGTGTTCATGGACCCGCTTGATCAGGTCACTGGTTACGCCGGTGTACAGCGTGCCGTTACGCTTACTGGCCAAAATGTAAACGGTCGGTTGTTTCATAACTCTGTCTTATTCTGGATTCCC
Source organism: Pseudomonadota bacterium (assembly GCA_039714615.1). Lineage (GTDB taxonomy): Bacteria > Pseudomonadota > Gammaproteobacteria > JAAEPA01 > JAAEPA01 > JAAEPA01. The sequence continues at coordinate 2,344 of JBDLIZ010000616.1, forward strand.
GCCTGCGCGGGAATGACATTGGTAGACTGCCTGCGCATCCTCCGTCATTCCCGCACCCCTCCGTCATTCCCGCGCAGGCGGGAATCCAGAGCACCGAAGTGTCATGATGCCACGTCATCCTGTTGCCGCCTTGCGTTTTCTCGCAGTCTTTTTTCGTGGTTTCTGCCGCGCTTTCTCAGCCCTGATTCGTTCCAGCAGGACGGAGGCGGGTTCGTCGTTGGGGTCTTGCTCGACGAGTTGGCCGGAGAAGGCTTTTTTTAGGATAGACTGGCGGAGGAGGGCTTCTGATTCATGCGAAGACTCTAAGATAACCTGCTCTTGCTGCTCTGAGACAGAAAACAACTGGTCCAGATAATCAGCAATCACCCGTTGCTCATCAAGACACAGAAATGGCAAAAGAATGGTCTTAAATCGACCGGCACTGATTTTCTTTTGGGCAACACCCTTTGTTATAAGTCCTAGCTGCTTTCTCGCAAGGTTAGAGTTGATGCAGTACCTGTAGAATCTGCGGTCTACATACTTCTCCCACAACCTGAATTTCAAACAATCTGCAGTGAGTACTGCCTCTGGAGATTTGTCGGGATATATCTCGCAATCACCAGGTGGATCACCCATCTTGGTAATTAATAAGTCGAGCGGTTTAACCGAGTGGGCAACAAGCTCCAGGTATTTAATGTAGTCGATATACTTAAGATTTCGAGAAAAGTTGGACCTTGTGATATTTCTGACAAAAATAAGTGGGACACCACTTTCCCGATAATCGCTCACTTTCAAATTACTACCAAAAGGCCCAATGCCAATCGCATAATCCTCTTGCGCGGCAATTACTTCAGGCCGAACCCAAGTCCAACTCTCAGGGAGTTCGGATAATTCATCAAATTCCTCAACTGTTGGTTCTGGCAAAGGCTTTAGCACCTTGGGTTTCCTTGGCTTCTTATCTTCTCTTCCGTTCGCTTCCCTTGCCTTTACGGCAACGTTCCATTCCTCAATCTGCTGCTGGTAGCGGGCTTCGCGTTCCTGCTGAATGTGGGCTAGGAGTTGTTCGGGGGACTCCAATTTATCAGCGTTCTCCTCTCGCCACCGCGCCGTAAGTTTGCCTTCGAAGGCGTGTTTGAGCACGGCCTGGCGATAGACCTTCAACTGCGCCCGTGCGGTCTTCAGGCTTTCGATGCCCTTGTCCAGTTCGGAGAAGAGTTCTTCGATTTTGGCGACGATGCGGTGTTGTTCGTTGAAAGGGGGTAACCATATCGGCCACCCTTTGAGAATACCTTGCGATATATTTGGCTGTGCTCCTCCTTTGCCAGAATCGATAAGGTCTTGCTTTTCAGAAAGAAAGAAATAGTAAAGGAATTCGTTGCTGAGCGCGAAATCGTACGGTTGAGCAACGGCACATGCTTGATTGGTTGAAGCATCAATACCCCATATCGAAAGTTTGCCTATCGT
>JBDLIZ010000617.1:0-3773 GCA_039714615.1 Pseudomonadota bacterium
GCCCTTCGTCACCCAGATCTGGCAGATTTATCTGCTGATCTTCCTGCTGAACGCCTGCTCAGCAGGCTTCACGCCGACCTTCCTGGCGACGATCCCGGATATCCTGCCGGAGGAGGCCCAATATACGCGCGCGCTTTCGCTTTCCCGGCTGGCCTATGATATCGAGAACCTGTTGAGCCCGACGCTGGCTGCCGCCGCGCTCACCGTCCTGAGTTACGACGCCTTATTCAGCGCCAACGCCCTAGCCTTTCTGATCTCTGCCCTGCTGGTTTTTTCCGTACGGCTGCCATCACCCAAACCACAACAGCGCGAATACGGCATATGGCGCAATATAAGCTTCGGCATCCGGGTCTATCTCAAGACCCCTAGACTGCGCGGACTACTGGCCCTTTCGCTCGCGGTTGCCAGCGCTGGGGCTATGGTGATCGTCAACACCGTGGTCTATGTGCGCAATTACCTTGGTGGTACGGAAAGCGACACCGCAATTGTATTCGCCGCGGCCGGTGCGGGATCGATGGTTGTATCTCTGCTGCTACCCCGTCTCTTAGATCGTTTCCCCGATCGCCCACTCATGCTTATCGGTGGGGCGGTCCTGGGAACTGGCCTGCTGTTCGGCCTGACCGGTCCCGGGCTGCTTGCCCTGCTACCCATCTGGTTCGTTCTTGGCGCCGGCTCGTCACTCATCCAGACCCCGGCGGGTCGCCTGCTCAGACGTTCCGCGCATGAAGGCGATCGGCCGGCCATCTATGCAGCACAGTTCGCCTTGTCACACGCCTGCTGGCTGTTCGCCTATCCACTCGCCGGGTTGATAGGAACCACGCTCGGGTTAACGGCCGCTTTCTCAGTGCTTGCGCTGGTGACCCTGACCTCGACAGTCGCTGCACTGGCTTTATGGCCGGCGCATGACCCCAACGAGGTGGAACATGTACACCAAGCGCTTGAGCACGAGCACCTGCACGTCCATGACGAACACCATCAGCACGCCCACGAGGGCTGGGAGGGACCGCAACCGCACAGCCATCCACACGAACACCTTCCCCTTCGACACAAGCATCCTTATGTCATCGATCTTCACCATCCGATGTGGCCTGACCGTTAGTGCTCTATCAATGTAATTGTTGATCACCGACAAGATGTTTATTGAGCCCAACATTGGATTTTGATACGGTGAGCCAGCATTGATTTATCGTAAGAACATATGAATGGGTAGAGGAATGGCCATGTCTCATAAGATCATACAAAGAGCACTCATCGTTTTCGTCGTCGGAACACTGATGGGATGTAGCAGCATCAAACAAGGCTTGCGCTGGATGGGTATGGATACATCGATAAATGATGCCGAGTTAAAAGAATTAATCTCCTCAGGAACAAGAATGTCCTTGAACTGGGCAACCGGCGATAGCGGTAGCATCACCTATTACGCCGATGGAACCACCGCTATGAACAGCAATGGAAAGAGCAACAGTGGGGTCTGGCAGATAAAGGAAAATCGATTATGCTTGAATTGGAGACCAGCCGACAGTGAATCTGAACACTGTTACACCGTCTATCGCAGCCAGCAAGATAGTCTCAAGCTCTATGACGAACAAGGATCATACTATGCCGAGGCGACCATACCGGGGGTATCTTCCTAGGAGCCTGCCCGAGAATAGAATCCATAGCGAGGGAGAAACATTTTGAGTTTTTTTTGACCAGCCAAGGCGAGTAGTAGGCCTGATTCAACGTATATGATCGAGGAAATGGACTAAAAGGGCTTTTCCGCAGTAGATTCTCTATTCTCGGACAGGCTCCTAGGGCCAAGGGGTTAGCCATTATCTCCCTTATTGTACTGAAATGGCGCTGCAGCTTTCCCTGCTGGTTTTTGACCACGAGTTGACATGACCGAGACAGGTCCGGGCATGATGGCCTTTTTGGTATTGGCCCCGGCGAACTTGGTGTTTTTGATGGATGCACCGGTCAGATCGGCCTTGATCAAAACGGCACCACAGAGATCGGCGCCGTTGAGATTCGCACCTTTGAGGTTGGCCTCTTTGAAATTCGCCTTGGAGAGGTTTGCACCTTCGAAATTGGCATTTTCAAAGTTCGAACCCTTCAGATGCGCCCCTTGAAGATTCGCTCCCGCGAAATTCGCCCCGCGATAATCTGCCTTTTTCGACCTAAAACCGACTAGATCCGCCCCTGAGAAATCCGAACCGATATAATTGCCTCCCGAGTAGGACATGCTGGCAGTTCCGAGGGCCAGGCCATCAGCAGCGCCATTCTGGGCAGGAAGCACATCGCCAGTTGAGTTTATTTTTGTCGAATCAGTCGCTATCAAGCCAGAAGCGATAGGCTCCCCCTTCATCTCGTTCCAATACAGCTTCATGATCGCTGCAATAATTACGATAGTGGTGATCGTCGGTTCGAAACCGGGTTCGAATATAAACCAGATGATCGCTGCGATAAGGGCGATAATGGTTATGATCTTAAGCGCCGTTAACAACATCGTCTAATCCATTCACCCTTCCTCTACATCATCCGTATCGACTTGACCGGATATGCGACGACGGATGTGCGACCAGGACATACCAATAGCTAACACGCCTGAAAGGACGGCCAACACGATATAAGATATCGCCTCGACATTGTCTGCTGGCACCAGCTTCCAATCAACCAACAACCATACCAAGGCACCAAAGAATGCAAACGTCAAGATCAGCCCAATGAGGCCCAGGGAGCGCAATGTGGCGCGCAAAAAGATCACCCAAAGGATCAGTAGAACTACCCCGGCGAGCATCATCAGGGGGGTATAGTCCGGCAGTGTATTTTGAACCCAGTGGAAATACGAGTAACCGCTTGGATTGTAACTTACGAATACCAAAAATAACGCCATAACGAATCTAATCAGAATCCCATCCCATCTAATTCCTGATTTATCCATAGATTAGCCTCAAAGGTTTGTTTTATCCGTCACCAGAAAGATTTAGAGAATGAAGTGTATAACAATATCGTTGCATAGTAAGGAGGGACATAGAAATCTATTTCGCCTCGAAACTCACCCGCTAGCCTCCAAAATCAGGTACTGCCCCTTGACAGGGTGGTATGATACCAGCGGTCTTTAAAATTCGAGCCCTCTATACCCTTCCAGCCAGAATAACTCGAGGATCAGCATACATTCACCCCAATTTATGCTCTTGAAAATTTCTTCGTATTGTACCCCAGCAAGATGGACCATCACGGCTTTCCTTCTGTCTTCCTCCTACCCCACTTGCTGGGCGCAATCAAACGATTTACCGGAGTCGGATCGAACACCGGATCAGACCGTCATCGATGAGGCCCATGCCACCATGTCCAGAAGCGTCCTGGCAACGGCCAACTGGATCGATTCCTTTTTTGATGATAGCCGGATAGAGAGTGAAGACACCAGAACGCGTTTGAAAATCACCTTCAACACCTTCAGTGAACAAGGAGAACTCATCGGTTTTAATACTAAGTCCAGGTTAAAGCTGGTATTACCTCATTTCGAGGACAGGTTGCAGCTGATTGTGTCGGGCGATCCCGATGACGATTTCAATAATGAAAATGCACCCGACAGGGACATCCGCGAGGAGATCAAGGAAAAAGAAGGCGACGGGGTCACCACTACACTGCAGTACTTCTTAAAAGAAACCCGTCGCAGAAACATCAGTTTCCAGACAGGGTTGAGGATCTCCGGGTTTGAACCAGTGCTATTTCTGGGACCACGCTATCGGCAAACCATCGACCTTGATCCATGGGCCCTGCGCTTCACCCAA
>JBDLIZ010000618.1:0-3769 GCA_039714615.1 Pseudomonadota bacterium
GTTGATAGTCGTCTGGTTTTGGTAAGCCGGTTACCGTTTGGTCACCTATGCGGTAATACTGCAAACATAGTCTTAAAAGCGCAGCCATTGCATCTTCTACAGTGACAGCGTCGTCGCTTTCACGTGTTGTTTGAAATACATTATATAACCTGCTTTCCATTAAACGAGCAATTTTTAATGACAACATAGACACAAATACATGACCTCGCGTCCTTTGCTACCGGCGGCGTGAAATTACCCGAAAATGGGCGGTTTAAAAATGGAGGTTGAAAACAGGGTAAATTTATGACAAAAAAACCGTCAATCTTCCCTGTTGCCGGTTTATTGATGAGGGAATGATCAAGTTGCTTCAGGGTGCAGGCTCAATCTGGTCCTTCATGCGATAACTTTGCCCTTCGATGACAACGGTTTCGGCATGATGCAACAGCCGGTCCAGTACCGCGGAAGTAATGGTGCTGTCGTTGTGAAAGATCTCCGGCCAGTGTTTGAAGGTGCGGTTGGTGGTGAGCAGGATGGAGCCCTTCTCATAGCGGTGACTGATGATCTGAAACAACAGATCGGCGCCGGTTTTATCCAGCGGCAGATAGCCGAGCTCGTCCAAGCAGAGCAATGAAGGTTTGAGATATTTTTTCATTTCCAGTTTCAGTCGTCCTGTGCGCTGTGCGGCACTCAAGGTGTTGATGATGTCGATGGCGGTGACAAACAGTACGCTGTGGCCTTTCAGGCAGGCGGCATAGGCAAGAGCTGTACACAAGTGGGTTTTCCCCAGACCAACGCCGCCGAGGAAGATGACATTGGCTTTTTCTTCGAGCCATTGCAGGCGGAACAGATTCTGCACTTGCAGCTGATTGATTTTTTTCGGCCAGGTCCAGTTGAATTGTTCGAGGGTTTTGATCACCGGGAAGCGTGCCAGTTTGATGCGCCGTTGTACGGCCCGCTCTTGTCGCTGCGCGACTTCGCCGGTCATCAGGTTGGTGAGGTACTGCACATGGCCGAGTTGTTTTTCCGCGGCCTGCCGGGCGAGCGCCTCGAAGTGTTCCTGGGTATAGTTCAGCTTTAAATAAGTCAGGTGCTGCAGCAAGGGTTCTTGTGCGGCGGTGGTTTTATGCGTCGTCATGGTTGGCTACCTGTTGTGTTGGAGATTAAGAGGGATCGGAACAGCGGTCATAGACGGCCAGAGAGGGTTCGGTGAGTTCCAGATCGAGCAGATCCTGGCGGCGTGTCAAGTGCAGCGCACCGGGCTCCGGCAGTTTGCGCATCCGTTGTTCGAGGATATTGGCGAGGTATTCCGCGCGAAAGACGTTGAAGGTCAGTGCGTCATCGATTGCCCGGGCGACCTTGTCGGTGCCATAGATCTCGCTCAGGGCGAGGATCTGACGCAGATGATGGCGGGTATTCAGGTTTTTCTGCTGCAGTTCCTGATAAAAATGTTCGGCCCGGGGTGACAGGGTCAGGAAGCGGCGCAGCAAGGTTTGCTCATCGGCCTTGCGCCGCTGGGTCAACAGCTCCCGAGGATGATCGGGCAGTTCATAATCCTGATGTCGGTCATAGCGGCGGACATGCTGAGCAATGAGCTTGTCCTGATGATAAACGACCAGCCGGTCGGGGTAGGCTTTCAAGGTCAACGGCGTGCTGGCGTATTCGGCGGGGACGGAATAGCGGTTGCTATCCAGCTTGACCCGGAAGCGGTTGGAAGCGCGTACGCTATGAATGACGCTGACATCGTAGGGCAGTGCCGGCAGTGCCTGCAAGGCCTTTTTTTCGGTGGCGAAGCGATCGATGGGTTTTTCATGGGTTTCGCCATGCACCCGGACATTGGCGATGCTCTCCAGCCAGATTCTGGCGGCCGGATTCACGGCGCTGAAATCCGGAATCTCCAGGCCATTGAGGAAATTCTTTTTCACATACCCGACGCCGTTTTCGACGCGGCCTTTTTCATTGCCTTTGCGGACATTGCAGGCCACGATCTTGAAGCCATAATGCTTTGAGAAATCCAGATAACGCGGATTGAAAACCGGATCCTGGCCGACCTGCCGGCGCAGCACAGCCGATTTCAAATTATCGACCATCACTTTTTTCGGCACACCGCCAAAAAAATGGAAGGCATTTTGCTGGCAGGCGAGGAAGTGTTCCATGGTTTGCGAGACGGTGAATTCCAGATACATCAGGCGACTGTGGCACAACACCATGACAAAAAAACTCAAGCGCCGGCGGGTGGAGCCGACCTTGACCGTCCCGTACTCGCCCCAGTCCAGTTGGGCACATTCACCGGGTTCGAAGGACAAGGTCAGAAATGCCGGTTGTCGTACCGGGCGAACGACCCGGACATAATCCTTGACGATGCTATAGCCACCTTCATAACCATTTTCCCTGAGCCGCTGAAAGATCTGGGTGGCACTGTAGTCATGCGCTTCCAGCCAGCGTACGATCTGGGTTTTGTAGGGATCCAACTTGCTCGGACGGGTTGTCCCTTGCCGGGGGGTAAAAGATTTGGCCTTGACCCACTTGGCCACCGTTTTCGGATCCAGATCCAGTTTCCGGGCGATTTGCGCGACGCTCAGGCCGTGCCGCTGTACAGCATCGTGAATCCTGCAGTAAGTCTCATAGCTGATCATGGTCACCCTCCAAAGCACGGCGCAGCAATTGCACCATGGCAACGGGCTGAGCACTGCGCCGTGGCGCCGGTGGCTTGGGCAAAAGCCGCCCTGCAGCACCGGAACGTTCCGGGGCATCCAGCGCCAGAACCTGATAAAGGGGCGGCTCATAGGCGATCCATCCGGCCTGTTGCAGTTCGGCCCGGGCATGCGCCAGCCGGGCAGCATCCAAACAGAGCAAATGCCGCAAAACAGCCTGATCCGAGTAATGACTCAGTCCCTGGGCATCGGCCACCGTCAGCAAAAACAAATACAGCGCCAGGACATCGGCGCTGCAGGATGCAATCCGGTGGTCACGCACCAGGCGCTGATCGACCCAGCTGAACTGCCTGGGGATCCGGCGGACCCGTGCCGGACAGAGTATACGTTTGATGGACATCATGACCTCCTGGGGAATTGAGAATATCGCACCCCAAGCCTAGCAATCGCCGGCCCATCTCGGCTATGTCATCTTGTAACGGTGAAGCACTTAAATGGGCGATCAGGCCAATGAGCACAAGGCTTTGCTGGGATAAGAGATCTTGTAACACAGCGTTCACTAAGACGCCTGATTTCTCATTTGATTCAACGCATTGCGTCAATGAGTCATCTTGTAACGGAGAATCCGTTAAGCTAGCACTGACCCGCCAGTACCCCGGATGCTCCTGCCTCCAGGCTTGCACCCGCTGCACGTTTTCCGGCCCGCGGAAATAGTTTTTATTAGCATCTTTGTTCAGCCAGCGACGTTGACTGGCCGCCTTGCTGGCCTTGCGGCAGGGTGTTTCAGAACAGTATTTTTGATGTCTGACATTGCGTGGATCAGGATGAAATAATGCCTGGCAATGCAAACACTTGCGTTTTCTTCGTCGCTTCATCACGCCTCCCCGGTATGCGAGGTTCCATGATGCAAGAAATCACCGCGCTAAGCGAAAGAAAGCAGGAAAAAATGAAAACGATTGAAGAAAAAAGAAGAAGGGATAGAGAAGAGTGATTAAGAAAAATAGAAGAAAATAATCCTCCACTTTCAAACCGCCAGTATTGAGGTACTTTCAGATCGCCGCTGGCAACCACACGCAATGCTGTTGATTTAGGAGAGCAGACTCCTTCTCCAGAGGGAGAAGGCTGGGTTGAGGGGA
>JBDLIZ010000619.1:0-3763 GCA_039714615.1 Pseudomonadota bacterium
GATGGTAATACCACGCTCGCGCTCTTCCGGGGCGTTGTCGATCTGATCGAAGGCGCGCTTCTCGCCACCGAACTTAGCCGCCTGGACCATAGTGATCGCTGCGGTCAATGTGGTCTTGCCGTGGTCGACGTGACCAATGGTTCCCACATTGACATGCGGTTTTGTGCGTTCGAATTTTTCCTTGGACATGAGTGCTCTCCAGGTTCTCTTGGTTTTAAAGGTAAATTCGCGCGCCTATGCACGCCGTTAATAATGGAGCCCAGAAGCAGATTTGAACTGCCGACCTCGCCCTTACCAAGGGCGTGCTCTACCAACTGAGCTATCTGGGCATAAAAACTCAACCCTGGACTCAGGGCCCTCCCAGGCAACACAGCACTGGGCCTACAACATTGGAGCGGGTGATGGGAATCGAACCCACGTATTCAGCTTGGAAGGCTGAAGTTCTACCATTGAACTACACCCGCTGAAACCCTCGTAGTTCGCGCCTTTTCCACATCCCGCTAAACAGCGCAATCGTACCAAACAACGCAGCGCATCCGCACTAAAAGGCGCATCGCAAGTAACGTCCCTGTGGCGCAGCCAGCTCGGCTTCGGGCCACCGCGCACTGCGCGATGTTAAAAAATCGCTCCCGGCGATTTTCTCGAACCTCTGATCGGTTCTCATCCTCCCCTTAGGGTGGACCTTTCCAACTACGGCGGAAGTTCATCACTTCGAACCGCGAACCTGGTGGAGGGGGGAGGATTCGAACCTCCGAAGGCGGAGCCGTCAGATTTACAGTCTGATCCCTTTGGCCACTCGGGAACCCCTCCAAGCGAGAGCAGGGCATTCTGCCGTTTCACCCTGGCAAAGTCAACAATGAATTTGGTTCTTTATAAGAGGTTGCGAGCGATTTCGTTCGCTGCGTTTTTTCCTCCCGACCTTCTGACAGGCAAATGAAACATTTCAGTTGCCTGAACATCTGACGAAGCATATCCACATAAATACTTGCAGCAAGTGTATTTTAGCTTTATTACTAGCAGATCCTGACCGGCCCCCTTAATCTATAGACCCTAATGAAGAATTTACCACCGATTGCCGCTATCTGCTTGGTAGCCTCACTCATAGGTTGCGCAACCCTCGACAAACCACCGCGAGCGTCTTCAGATTTCTCCCAGCAACCAGCCGCAGCAGATAAGGTTAAAAAAGCGGCTAACATCGAACTGACCAGCGATCTGGTTTATGACATTCTGACGAGTGAAATTGCGGCGCAACGGGGAGCAGACAAAACCGCCTTCCAGCATGCCATACGCGCCGCCAAGCAGTCGAAAGCCCCCGCATTGGCGGAACGCGCTACGCATATAGCACTACAGACAAAACAGTCCACAGAGGCCCTGCAATCAACCCTGTTCTGGATTGAACTCGCCCCTGACTCACTGAACGCCCATCAATTTGCCACGCTCCTCTATGCCCAGAGGCAGCAACCCGCAAAAACGCTTCATCATCTGCGTGAAGTGACCAGAATAGCCAATCAAGATAATCAAAACGGCTACCTTCGGGCCGCGGCCATTGCGGAAAAGGTCGGAACCCCAGAGCAATCTCTCGCCTTGATGCAGCAAATCGTTCCCGCCGACACCCGCAATCCGGACGCACTCCACGCACTCGCATTGACAGCCATGGGGGCCAAGCAATATGCACTGGCGGAACAGGCCATCAACCGGGCACTTGAGACCAGGCCCGACTGGCCAACAGGCAGGCTACTGCTCAGCCGTACCCTAATAATCCAAGGTAAAAAGAGTGAAGGCCTGGAGGTGCTCAACCAGGCAGTAGAAAAAGACCCGGATAACAACGACCTGCGCCTCAACTACGCCAGAATGCTCATTGAGACCCAGCAACTGGACGATGCCCTCAGGCAATTTGAAATACTCAATGAAAAGACACCAGAAAATGCGGATATCATCTATGCGCTAGGCGTACTCTCAACGGAACTGGAACAGTACGCTGAAGGTAAACGGTATCTGCTAGGTTTGCTTGAACTCGGAGAAAAGCAAGGAGAAGCCCATTATCATCTCGGCTTGATCGCGGAAGAGATGGATGATCTGGACAGCGCATTCGAACATTACCTCCAGGTCGATGGCGCCAATCAGCAAGATGCCCGCATCCAGATGGCAAGAATACTGGCCAAGCGAAACAAGTTGAACGAGGCCAGGGAACTCCTGCAGCAACTTCGTATCCACTCGGATCAAAATGGCCCGAAACTCTATTTAATCGAGGCCGGTCTTCTGCGCGAGGCCCGGCAGTACAATATCGCCCATGAAATCTACAATCACGGACTGGAAAAGTATGCAAACCATCCTGATCTGCTCTACTCTCGCGCACTCAATGCCGCTGATATGGGCAGGGTCGACATCCTCGAACGGGATCTAAACCAAATACTTGCAACCCACCCCAACCATGCAGATGCCCTGAATGCACTGGGCTACACGCTGGCTGAGCAGACAGACAGACTCGAAGAGGCCAGAGACTACATCGAGAAGGCACTCAGCCTTAAGCCTGACAATCCCGCCATTCTCGACAGCATGGGTTGGGTTTCCTACCGCATGGGCCAACTGGAAAAGGCGCTGAAATACCTGCAGCAGGCAGTGGCCATCAATCCGGACGCGGAAATTGCCTCCCACCTTGGGGAGGTGCTTTGGCATTTAAACAAGAAAAACCAGGCCCGAAAGGTCTGGCGGGAGGCGCTGGAGCGGGAGCCGGAAAATCGTTTTATCAAACCGGTCATGCAAAGGCTTGGAGCCGAGTAGCAAAGCGCAAATACGACGATACGCCCGTTAGCAGCATAGTTACAATGGATCATTCCCAAGCCTGGCCGGCGCCCGCCAAGCTCAATCTGATGCTGCGTATCATTGGACGGCGCCCGGATGGCTACCACGAATTGCAAACCGTATTCCAATTCCTGGACTTTCAAGACCAACTCACCTTCTCAGCAAGAGCTGATGATCGGATTGTTCTCCGCACACCGCTGCAGGGCGTACCCCCCGAACAGGACCTGACTCTGCGCGCCGCCCGGCTGCTACAACAGTCCACCGAATGCCGCCTGGGTATCGAAATAAAAATCGACAAACAACTACCCATGGGAGGCGGCCTGGGTGGGGGCAGTTCGGATGCCGCAACCACGCTGGTTGCCCTCAACCAGATCTGGCAGACCGGACTCACCCTTCATCAACTTACGGAGCTTGGCGTCACCCTTGGTGCGGATGTCCCCATTTTTATCCATGGTCATGCCGCATGGGCCGAAGGGATTGGTGAAGAATTGACCGATCTTGAACTGCCCGAACCCTGGTACCTGATCCTGATCCCCGCCTGCCATGTTACGACAGCTGAAATCTTCTCCGACCACGATTTGACACGTAACTCACCCAGGATCAAAATACGCGACTTTCTACAGGGCGATAGAATCAATGATTGTCTGCCCGTGGTGCTTAGGCACTACCCGCAAGTGGCGGAGTCAATTGACTGGCTCAGTGATCACGCGCCGGCGCAGATGACAGGTACCGGAGCCTGTGTGTTCGCCGCGTTTGCGGATCGATCAGCGGCACAGACTGTCCATCGCCTGTTACCGGATGAGATGCAGGGATTTGTGGCAAGGGGAGTCAACCGTTCCCCCCTGCTGGACAGAGCCCGCGATAATTGAACAATTTGGGGCGTCGCCAAGCGGCTAGGCACCAGGTTTTGATCCTGGCATACGTTGGTTCGAATCCAACCGCCCCAGCCAATTTTTGCTGT
>JBDLIZ010000620.1:0-3754 GCA_039714615.1 Pseudomonadota bacterium
AAACACGTGAACGGTTTTATCTTGAGCCCGTTGCCTTAATAGGGCACGGCGGGTTCTATCGGGGGGCCAGCCAAGTAATTGGCTGGTCTACCCACTTACTGTTGGACTTCAAACCCCTTTTTGCGCCTGTCAAAACATGCATATTATACATGTTTCTTTTTTAAGCGAGTCTTTTAAAGATCTTTTAATAAATTAAGAAATAAGTATATGGGTATTAATAATTTAATAGATGTAAAAAAACTTATACAAAATTAAAAGGACATGTATAATATCAAATATTATTGGTAGACTTAATATCCTATGTATTTTGAATATTTAGATGAGAAAGGCCGTCGGTTAGGCCCCGAGTTGCGACTAGCCATTACCACGGCCATGACTCAACTTGAGACCTCACAAGATAAACTGATCGCGGCTGTGCAAGCTGATCGGAATTATCCAATATGGGTCTATGGCCTGCAAGAGAAAGAGAGTCCCAGGCACAAGCTGATTGAAGCATTGAGATTATTGGATTATCAACCCGGACAGGGCGGCACTGACAGCTTGCTTTTCCCTGCCTTAGCCGGATCATCGGGACATACATTGAATTGCGTGCAGGATGTTAACTTAGCACGTGCAAGGCTCGCTCAGGTTCTGAAACAATGCAGAGGCATCAACGTCCTTGTTCAGGACAGAGATACTGGAGAGATGATTAAACGCCAATGGCTAAGGGTTGTTCTATCGATGCTCGGACATTCACGACTTAACCAGAGACAAGCTACCCGATCATTTCGTTGTTTCGAAAAATTCCCAAGCCAGGTTTCTTACAGCTGGGTCAATCTGCGAAAGGTCAGTTACACGACAGTGAAAGAGGTACGACAGGAATACGAGAAAAAGATCTCAAAACAGGCTGGAGGACTGTCTAAATCTACCGAAGTGGATTATGAAAAGCTTGCATCATTAGAACTAGAAGAACCTCTTGCCATCGTAACACCACTTCGCGAACAGGTCAGAGCTAACGTTGCCTGGTCAGATTCTAATCATCAAGTCGTCAAACGGGCACAATTCTATGCCAGCGCGCCGATCTTCTATCCCAGCCGGCATAAAGGCGCACTGCCTAGATTGAGGAAACTACCGGAGAAAGATGCTCCGCGCAGTTTTCGTCTACAGCGCAGTGATTTAAAGCTTGAAAGCGAACCTTTGATCGCAAAACAGCGAATCTATAGATACCGGTCCGAATACCGTGAGGAGGCAAGGCGGGCTGCTAGCGAAAGATTAGAGTCGAGTTGATGCAAATCACGCCGAGAAGCGGTTTCTTCAGGAACCTGCATGGGTATTTTTGCCCAAACGCACGAATCGGACTATCCTGAATTCAGGTATTTCAGAATTTATTCGCTTGAATAATAGGGCACAGGTATCCGCACCAACTCTTCGATGAGGCTGTCCAAATCAATCGGCTCCAGCGGTTTGTCAAACTCATACCGGCCAAACAGGTTGATATGCGACCAGGCCACCGGGGAGATTCTTACCAACCTAGCAATCCCTTCATAATCACCCGCCTTTTCCCTCAATGCCAGCACACCCGAGAGGAGGCTGGCATTGTAAAAAATGATGCAGTTGGTGAGCAGGCGGCTGCATTCATTCCATATCTGCTGTTCCCTCTCGGTCTTGAACCGCAGCTTGCCGAAATTGGCATAGGCAATGGCCCGGCGCAACTTGTGGTAGCTTTCACCCCGGTTCAATGCCGTATGCACATGCTGGCGTAGCGGCGGGGAGTCAATGTAATCAAGCAAGTACAGGCTCCTGATAATATTGTCATATTCCCATAAGGCTCGCTTGGTCGGGCATAGGCGCTGAGTTTGCCGGTGATGATGCTCTGGGTGGTGGTCTTCTGTGCCAATGAGGGTACTGTGAACATTCGTCCGTAAATAGGCGCTAAGCATCACTGGGCAAGCACCTGTTCTCCATATTTCCGTAGTTTCCCGTCACACCCTCTGGCGGTCCCTCAATCGGACGGTCGTTAAAGCTACATGACAGAATTCCTATGTCGCGGTACGTACCTTTATGTAAGATGACCCAACAGCTTGCGACGGCCCGGCAGCTGGGTGAAGAGAATAAACAGCTGGCGCAGGCGAAGGCGCGCCTGGAAGGGCAGCTGAAACAGCTGCAAAGCTCTCTGTAGGTGGACAAGAACGGTGGGGTAGGGGTTGTGGGGTCTGTTCCCATAAAGGGTATTTTGGCACAACGCCCAAAAAGGAGCATTTTTGGCGTTGTGCCAAAATACCCAAAACCGAAACCGTAATTTTCTGTTCAAATGCCCCCGCTGGACCTATTTGGCACCTCATGACAGCTACGTGCTTACTGGGCCAAGTTCCCCACAGCAGCCTTTCGGCTGAGGGGCGCTAACCGTCTGTAGTGGGTCGTGAGCTGACGGTCAGTGACGCCGGTGCGGAGTCGAGGTCAGGCTTGTTCGGATGTCACGGTACACGGAGTTCTGCTCAGAGCCCTTGTGATAACTTTTTACATGGTGTTAGAAATTAATGCCCTCACGGGCTTCGCCGACGAGTTTACACACGTGAGCGAAGCTCGTGCACGGGTCGATGATTTACCCGTCAGCATTTGTGCGGTATTGCTGGCCGAGGCCTGCAACATTGGAATGGAACCTTTGATTCAAGCCCAGGTGCCAGCGCTAACGCGTCACAGACTCAGTTGGGTGAAACAAAATTATCTGCGCGCGGAAACCTTGGTTCAGGCCAACGCGCGATTGGTGGATTATCAGTCAACGCTCCCCTTGGCGAACTTATGGGGAGGTGGCGACGTCGCCTCGGCTGATGGCCTGCGCTTTGTGGCACCGTCAAAAACGATTCACGCTGGCCCGAATTCCAAGTACTTTCCCAAAGGCGGCCGCGGGATCACCTGGTACAACTTTATGTCGGATCAGTTTTCCGGCATTCACGGCATCGTGATTCCTAGCACTTTGCGCGATTCAATCTATGTACTGGAAGGATTGTTAGAGCAGCAAACTGGATTGCACCCAACTGAGATCATGACGGATACAGCGGGTGCGAGTGACCTGGTGTTCGGTTTATTCTGGCTGCTTGGCTATCAATTCTCGCCGCGTTTGGCCGATGCCGGTGAGGCTCGATTCTGGCGCGTCGATAAAGACGCCGATTATGGTCCCCTTGATGAGTTATCGAGCAACTGTGTGAACACCGAGCGCATGTCACACCACTGGGACGACATGCTGCGTATTGCTGGTTCGTTGAAACTCGGTACGATTCAAGCGTCGGAACTCATCCGTTCCTTGCTCAAAAGCGAACGACCGTCCAGTCTGGCCCTGGCTATCATGGAAGCGGGGCGCATCAATAAGACCGTCTACCTCCTAAACTTTGTGAGCGATGAGAGCTACCGAAGGCGGATACTGACACAACTGAACCGCACCGAAAAACGGCACGGTCTTGCGCGCGTGATTTGCCATGGCCACCGTGGCGAAATCCGCAAACGCTACCGAGAGGGTCAGGAGGATCAACTCGGTGCTTTGGGTCTTGTCACCAATGCCGTCGTGCTCTGGAATACCATTTACATGCAAGACGCATTGGATCATTTGCAGCAAAGCGGACTGTCGATTCTGGACGACGACGTCGCCAAGCTGTCGCCATTGCGCAATGAGCACATGAACGTGCTCGGACACTACTCATTCACGCTAGCCGATACCATCTTGGCCGGAGAACACCGCCCATTGAATCAACTGGCAACGGAGTTTGGGGACTTAGAATCG
>JBDLIZ010000621.1:0-3742 GCA_039714615.1 Pseudomonadota bacterium
CGGGGCATCCTATGGTGCATAACAGAGCACGGTATTTATGAGTCCGCCGGCTCGATAGGGTACGGGCCCTTCAACTGATTATTGTTTCAGCGCTTCCACTTTCACCCTGGCTGTCAATCCAGCTGACCGTTACTTTGTCTCCAGATTTTGCCTTCTTGAGCGCAATGCCGGTCAGTGGATCTGCCGCCACGCCCGGGCCCAGCAGGGCCTCGGCCACCACCGCGCCATTGAGCTCAAAGGTCATCTTGTCAATGTAATCGGCCGGAACCGACTGATTGGTCTCATCGCTCTGCTGCCGGCCGGTTTCCATTGGATGCTTTACCAGCACCATGACCTCGGTCCGGGTGCCGCTTTTGCGTATCTTGAGTTTTGTGAGTTTCGCCATCGCTCGATTCCTCAACATGATTTTCCGGGTTAATCAGAAGTACATCCCATATCCACCGCGGCTTACCTTGATGTAGGTGGATGCTGAGTACAACTCACCGCCAGTCTTGACATAGGCCGTCACCATTGAGGTCTGCTCTAATCTGAGACGCGTGTTGTAATAGCCATCGGCGTCGAAGAGACTGACATACGTATTGAGCGGATGCCGGTTGTTTGCGGTCACAATGGCGATCATTTCCACGCCGTCCAGATCACACAAAACCTTGAACGCTATGGCTTTCCCTGGCATTGCCAGGATGGGTGCCTTGATCTTGACTGCACCACTCGGTGTCGACCGGGTATTCTCAAATAGTGCTGTGAGTACATCTGTCTCACTTCGGGCAGCGAATGCGTCCACCGGTTCTGCCGCTGCCAGGGACTCGATAGGCCTCAATAAACCGAAGCCTGCCGCAATGGCAAGTGTGCCTTTTAGAAAGGATCTTCGTTTCATCGTGCCTTGCCTCCGTCTTAATTGATTTGCTGAAGACATTAGCAGCAGGAAGAACTAAAATTATGATGTTGAGATGGTTTTTTTCTGGTTTTTTTCTGGTTTTATTATGACCTCGTAAAAACAACGACTTATCCTCCTGAGCCCCTTGGCTAACCCAAGGGTGAGGGGCTCCAATTCCAAATGGAGATGATCGGATGGATGTCAGGAAAGAGACCCCATTCTGTGTTGCGGACTGGCAGGTAGATCCGGCCAGTGGACGGATTGGCCGTCACGACAATACCGTCAAACTGGAGCCCAGGGTGATGGATGTCCTTGTCTATCTTGCCGGTCGGCCCGGGCAGGTCGTTACCCGTGAAGAGCTGGAGGCGGCCGTCTGGGGCGGAAGGGTGATCAGCTATGATGCATTAACCAGCACTGTGCAAAAGCTACGCAAGGCCTTCGCTGACAATGCAAGGCAGCCACGGATCATCGAGACCCTCTCGAAGAAAGGCTACCGCCTAGTGGCACCCGTCCACCTGGTGAAAGGGTCATCTGAGGCGATTCAAACTCCGAGCACCAATTCCGCGTCTGCACGATCCCTCAAGCGGTTGTCCCGGAGAGGTGTGGCTGCGTTGCTCGCTGTCGGTTTGGTGGTCACCGGAACACTCTTGTGGATCGGTCCGTGGAAAGCTACAGACGACACGGTTGCCATGGAATCTTCACCCCGATCAATCGCCGTGCTACCGTTTGACAACCTGAGCGGCGATCCCGAACAGGAATATTTCGCCGATGGTATGACCGATGATCTGATCACCGGCCTGGCGAAGAACTCTGACCTCCTAGTGATTGCACGCGATTCCACGTTTGTCTACAAAGACCAACTGCTGGACATACGACAAGTAGCCGAAAATCTCAATGTCCGCTTCATTCTCCACGGAAGTGTGCGCCGTGTGGGAGAAACGGTGCGCATCAATGCACAGCTAATCGATGCCTCCAACAACAGCCATTTATGGGCCGAGAGCTACGACGGGCAGATGAATGGTATTTTTCACTTGCAGGACGAGATTACCAAGAAAATCGTATCGACACTGGCGGTGAGAGTGAGTACAGGCGAGCGACAGGACCTTGGACTCCCACACACTAATAATCCCGAAGCGTACGATAAATTCCTAAACGGCCGACAACGGTTTTACCTTTATGCCCATAAAGAGGAAAATCAAAAATCGCGTAAGCTCTTTCAGAGGGCGATCGAGTTCGACCCAAAATTTGCGCTGGCCTACGCCATGCTCGCCTGGACGCATGCGTTTGACGCGATGAATGGATGGAGTGATAGGCGCGATCGCTCACTGAAGCGTGCCCAGGAACTGACAACAAAGGCGATTGAGCTACAGCAAGCGATACCTGTAGCCTACTTCGTCAGGGGTCTTGCCTATCGAGAACGGGGAGATTACGTAAAAGCGCTGGTCGAGGCTGAGAAGGCGATCGCACTTGATCCGAATTATGCAAACGCTCATGTTTTGCTGGCAACCCTCTTGTACTATGCCGGACGGCCACAGGAGGGACTGGAGCGGATAATAAAGGCAATGCAAATTAATCCTCATCATCCCTATAACTACACATTCCACCTGGGGCAGGCGTATTTCATACTCGAGCGCTATAACGAGGCGATCGAGACGCTCGAAAAGGGGATTGCAAGCAACCCTGCCTCGGAACGTCTCCATGTGTGGTTGGCCGCCGCATATGCTCAGGCGGGGGAGATCGAGGAAGCCGAATGGGAAGTCGATCAGATTCTCATGTTGAATCCTGATTTCTCCTTACAGCGTATCCAGCAGGCTTTTCCCTTCAAGGATCCAACTGACCTTGAACGTCTTCTGGATGGCTTACGCATAGCAGGACTTTCGCAATAAGTTTCTTTTTGGACGAATGTCGCATAAGAGTCGTAAGCAACCCTTGGCCAAGAGAGATCATTCGATCGGAACCACATCTTCAGCTTGGGATGCTGCGAGTTGACCTCCAGTCCGCCGTAAAGTCTTGGGATTGTACTGCTGCGGGTGGAATCGGGCATTTCTTCTGTTCGTTAATCGTTATTTGGTGAACAGATGTGGGGTGTCCTTGTGCGCGTTATCAGGTAACGCTATGCGCAAACTCCCACCAGCTTTCGAGTCCTGACCACCATCCAGGAGCAGTCACCCGCCCAGGAGACCACGGAAGAGGCGCTCCAGTCCCTACCTGATTGCGTTATCAGCAGGCGTTCCGGTCAATGTCTCTACCAGCCGTCGCGCCCGTTCGTGGTGACTGCCCTGCCAGTAGATCTGCCCGCAGAGAGTGCATATCCTGAACCGGTCATAGTATTTCCTGGTTTTCGGTTCCAGCTGATCTTCAATCGCCTGTTTGTCGACAGCCTGCAGGGTGCCATTGCAGCGGATGCAGCGACTGAACGGGTCAACCAGGCGATCCAGATCAAACCGGGACAGGACCTCTTTTACCTGCTGTCGCGGGCGTACTTCACGGACAAAATAACCGTGCGTGATAGTCCTGTGCTGCAGCAATGCCCGGTCCCGCGTCAAAACCGTTCGCTGTTCCTCACTGGCAATGCTGGCCACTTCCCGGTCTGTATAATCATTGCGATACAGGCAATCAAACCCCAGCAGGCGTAAATAGCGCGCCAGGCGGCCGAGGTTGGTATCGAGAATGAATTCGGGAGTGCGCAGGGGGGCAGGGCGCAGCCGCACTAACGGACTGACATCGAAGCTCTCAAACATGGGATACACGCTGATGCGGTCCCCATCCTGCACGATGTAGGAGAAATCCACCGGGTTGCCATTGACCAGGATGATCTCCACCTCCGGGTGCGGGACGCCAAACGATTCGATCATATCCTTGATCGAG
>JBDLIZ010000622.1:0-3731 GCA_039714615.1 Pseudomonadota bacterium
CGTAGTTTATTTTTGCCAAACCAGGCCTGCTTTACAGATCATCTATATTTATACTAATCATAATTTTTATAGGCGCCAAATCATTGTTTATCTTGGCTCTGATACTTTCCAACGATTGCGACCCTCTCCATTCCTGGCAGTCTTCCTGATTAACTCCCTTCCACTTTTTCCTAAAAGCAAGTCAACCACCTCTCCCTTGGTCATGTTAAGTGCATCTTCGCTGAAGATTGGGAAGGTACCCTGAACAAAACGCAGATACGGTTCCTTCGGGTCTGCAAATTCCTCTTCAATATCAGCCCATGGAAATGTGTAATAACGAGGTAATATAACTTTTACCAGGTTGCTGATCAGCAAATCATTTAAGATGATATCAGGGCTCATATCTTCATTATTTTCCTGTTCGCTGACAGCTTGGAAATACACCTCAAATTGCGTCCAAAAGTCGTCCTTTACAGAAAGAGACTGGGGATCGAGAGCTTCTAGATATGGCCCATAGACTTCGTCCACTGCAGATAGAAACAGTGGATTGATAAAGGTCTCATCATTGTTATCTCTCAGGGGAAAATCGTATTGATTATTCGCCGGGAAAAACCGCACTTCCTCCAGCGGCTCTTTCCAAACAGTTACATGGAGATTCACCACAAACTCATTACCTCCGAGATTTGTGTTCTCTTCAGAGAGATCAAATGTCTGTGATAGTTTATCTACGCTACCATCGGAGCCTACCAACAAGAAGGAGTAATCGCCGGCGTCAACAATATACTTGTCAAACCCATCAAACTTCGCATCACCATCGCGATGTTTCTCTGAATATTTGATCAGGATTTCCTTAATAGTTTCTTTTCCACTGTCCTTGAACCACGAATAGAATGCATCCTGCTTCGAGTTGAACCATACATTCTGAGCTTCAATTTCTTCTGCCAGACTCATTAACATTTCAGCCCCTCCATTGACTTTAGCAGGTGTAGTATTCACCTCTCCAAATTATCCAAAGACTCATAAACCACCTTCATTTGGCTAGTGAATTCTTCACCGTTTCTCGCCTCTTCAATCTCTGCAAGCAACTTTTCCAGATAATCCCTATATGCCTCCTGATTCAGGTTTCTTAGTCGTTCAAGTTCATGCTGATGCGCATAATACCCTCTGCCATTCTCCTGAAAACTGATATCCATTTCGCCGTCAGCAGTACCTGCGCAATCCCTGACGAATGACTCAACTCGCTCCCTCAAGCCACTTGGCTGATCATTCATCTTTTCAGGGTCCAGTATTTCACTAATTTCATACTTGAAAAATGCTGCTTTATCCATATTCATACCTGCTATCTCTGAATTCATTATTTATTCTCCATTGCCGCCCATATAAGCCCCAGTATAAACCCTACCAGTATCATTACTGTCCAGAAGATCATATGGCCGACGATGTTGTAGACGATGGACGGTTCATACACCTCGATCTCCTGCTTGCGCATTTGCCGTTCTTCACGTATTTGCCGGTTACTTTTCACCTTCCACATGCTGAATCCCTCATGTCAACGACAGTGCCGCAAACACTACGGCAATTACCAGGATGGCTGCCCACTTGAAAACAAACAGGGCGCTAAACATCAGGGCAAAGAGCGTCCATTCGAACAGCTTCTCGAACAGTTTCATCGCCATCGTTCTGTCCTCCTGTAGTGTCGCCATGTTTAGCTCCGCTTGATCCGCCGGAAGCGGTGCCCCACCGTCAGTACGGTCCCTTCCGGATCCGTCACCGCGTAGGCATTCAAGTATTTGTCCAGCTTGCGGAGCACCTGATGACCCTCTTCCCGGCCGAGCCGTGCTCTAGATCGCTTGTCCAGCCAGACAACGCAGCCACCATGATGGTCATGACTCACCCGTCCATAGGCGAGCACGTAATCCACCGCCTAGTGGGGAATCCCCCGCTGCTGCATGCGTTGTTCGGCGTGTCGGGACAGGTGCATGTCGCACCGCCTAATGCACTGGCCGGTTACAGTAGGCGCGTGCACGGCTGCTGGTCCTGGCGCCGGTATTGCGAATGTCGAACGCCGCCAGATGCACCACGTGATTATCAGCAACCAGCACACCACCCGCGATCTCCTCGCCGGACAGGCGCAGGTCCTCACCTTCACCCAAGGCCAGGTAGGTCTCACCGTCAGCCCCCGCGACCCTGTTCAGAAAGGCCGTCACGGTATCATCGGATACCGGCCCGGTTTTCTCACCCCGGTCCAGCATCGCCTCGATGGCATAGCTACCGACCAGCTTGTCGAGGTACTGCGAAAACGGGCGTGGACTGTTGAAGTATTCCAGTCCGTGCACCTGACCATTGACGACAAAGACTGCACCCACCTGGTCATCCTGTACCATAAAGGCCTTGCGGAAGGCACCAAGCCGTTCCTCATGTTGTTCATACAGGTCCGACATGGATCCAGTTAAAGAGGAGACATCGAGATCACTCGAACGATCCGCAATATCTTCCCAGACCGCAGACTGATCGGAATAGTGATCACCCGAGACTTTCATGCACGCGGATACCTGCTCCATTTTCGAGGCCCGGGCACGTGCATACATGTTACGTCCGGCCGAGCTGAACTCATCCGAGCGGTGTGACCAGCGACCAGCCTCGACACAGGAGACCGGGATCTCGATTTGCGTGTGTGCCGGCACCAGGATGGTGAGATTGATGATGCGGTTCTGCTTGGCGCCGATCAGCTCGTCACCATCGACCAGCAGCACCTTGCGGTCACCGAGGTTGTCGAAGCGCAGGTCCGGCACACTGCCCGATTCAGACACTTCCACCACGCGCGCCTGCTCCTGCTCGAGCGCTTCATCGAGCATCAGGTAGTCCGCATCCATCGACGCATTCCCGAACAATGGAAACACCGTCAACTGCTCGAACGTGGTGGGCTTGCCCAGCTTGAGCTGCCCGAGGGTATCACTGATTGCCTGCATACCTGTCCTCCTTCTCCCACGGCGGGAGTGTTCCGAGGAGACAGTATGCAGGAGTCAGTGGCTCACAGGATGAGCCAGTAAATTGGGCCGAGTCTAGCGGTAGCGGGCAGCGGCCGCCTCCAGCCGCTGTTTGACCTTGCGGCGCAAGGCGGCGGGGCCCAGCACCTCGACATCATCGCCGTAACGGAGGATATCCATGATTAGCTCACCGTCATTATGATAGGGGAATTCGAGCAGATAGGAGCCATCCTTGTCATAACGACTTAACTGCTTGGGGTGCCACTGTTCCGAGGCTACCCAGCGGGCCTGTTTGGGGGTGAAGCGCAACCGGGCGCGCTGGTCGGCCTTGCCGGAGAAGATGCCGTAACTGCTCTCCAGCACCTTCTTCAGGGTCTGCTCGGCAACCGGTTTTGTCTTTCGATTGAGGATTTCGGCTGTCTTGATCGCATCGATGGAGAAACTGCGCAGGCCATTACGCAGGTGACACCAACCGTCGAGATACCAGTTGTCGCGGTAGTGCACCAGCCGCTGTGGCGAGACCTCACGTTCGGTGACTTCACCACTGGAACGCGCGTGGTAGGAAATCTTCAACCGCCGGCGGCGGATCGTCGCACTCGCCACCGCCTCAAAATGCTCGGGCCGCTCGGTACGCGCGGCCATGTGCAGGATGCGAATACGCTTGCGAATCTCATCGGCCGAGTCGTCCTGGCTGCCCATGAGAGCGTTCAGTCGAGCCAGCAAGGGTTTGATGTGCGGAGTCAACAGACCATTGCCCAGGTTCGA
>JBDLIZ010000623.1:0-3703 GCA_039714615.1 Pseudomonadota bacterium
CAAAAAACCTATTTATGATATATCCTTACCCAAAAAATTACAGCCAACTCGTTTTCACATAAAGTAAAGAAAATTAATCAAAACTTTGTTTTTCCGAAACATTAAATTAATGTAAATGGGTATCCAGTTTACTCAACCAGCCACAATATGTAGTATATGGCTATGGAAGAGCAAATACAGCCTGTTTGTGGTATCGACTATCCTGGAACCTTCCAGGAATTTGATGAATGGTTTAACACCGAAGAGGCCTGCCTTGCTTATATATCGAAGCTTAGGTGGCCGCAAGGTTTTGTCTGTCCTTCCTGTGGAATTGTTGAGAAAAATCCTTTGATAATGGGTCGAGGCCTTTTTCTATGCAGAAGATGTAAACGGCAAACATCGATTACTGCAGGAACATTGTTTCATAAAACTCACAAACCACTTCGAACTTGGTTCCTCGCAATATGGTTTGTTACGAGTCAAAAGAATGGAGCAAGCGCACTTGGGTTGAAACGCGTTCTTGGTCTTGGCAGTTACGATACAGCATGGACTTGGCTACACAAACTGCGTCGAGCAATGGTACGCCCAGGCCGAGATCATCTGACTGGCTCTGTCGAAGTTGATGAGACCTATGTCGGAGGCGTAGGGAAAAAAATCCGCGGTCGTGGTGCCGAACGTAAAGTTATCGTAGCGATTGCCGCAGAAGTGAGGGGGAGAGGCCCAGGTAGAATACGGATGTCTATTATTCCAGATGTATCGGCGACAAACCTTCATGAGTTTATTTTGAATAATGTGCAAAAGGGTGCGGTGGTTAGAACAGACGCTTGGAAGGGATATAATGGCGTTGAAGACTTGGGATACAGACACGATGTTATAAATATTGCCGCAAGTGGGGATCCTGCACATGTCGACATGCCTCGTGTCCATAGAGTAGCATCCTTGTTTGATCGTTGGTGGCTTGGAACTCATCATGGGGCGATACGCCCGTTGCAGCTTGCTTATTATCTGGATGAATTTACTTTCAGATTTAACCGCCGTAACTCAAAAGCGCGTGGTTTGCTCTTCTACCGGTTAATGCAGCATGCTGTAGCATGTGCTCCGGTACCTCGCTCCATAATAGTAAGTGGTAAACCACAACATATGGTAGTCAGTTGAGTAAACTGGATACCCATTTAATTTAATATATAATCAATGAGTTAAAATTATAGTGAGCTCAAACTGGATGTAAGTTGAATCGTAGCTGCCCGCGGCCCTCCGGCAAAGAAAAATCCGCGACACCCCTTCACTATCTCGTTGCCCAAAAGCCATCGTGTATTTCTTGACATCATAGCCCGACTCAGCTATATTGCTACTCAACCGGAAACAGAGGATGAATGCAGATGAGCAACTATTTTGGGTCGAAGGCGACCTCCGGGCTGTGTCAGCCCATCATCGCCATGATGCCGCCGCATCACACCTATATAGAAACGCACCTTGGCGGCGGGGCGATCATGAAGAGAAAGCCGCCGGCGCTTGAGAATATAGGCATCGACATCGACCCAAGGCCGCTTTCCCGATTCGAGTGCGGCTATCCAGTGCGCCTGATCAACGATTGCGCGCACGAATTTCTCACAGACCACAAATTTCAAGGTGATGAGCTGATCTACAGCGATCCACCCTACCTGTTGTCCACCCGGACATCCGGGCGCAGATACCGGTATGACTACGAAGAGCGAGACCACGTCGAGCTGCTGGAACGGCTCAAGAGCCTGCCATGCCCCGTCATCGTATCGGGTTACGCCTCGACGTTGTATGACGAGCTGCTGGCTGGCTGGAACACGACCGAGCTACAAGTCATGAACCAGGCTGGCGTACGCACCGAGAAGCTCTGGTTCAACTACGAAATAGACCGGTTCCATTGGGCCAGTTATGCAGGTAAGAACTTTACCGACCGCCAACGCATCAAGCGCAAGGCCGAGCGGTGGGGGAAAAAATACCGGGCGATGCCCGAGGCTGAACGGCTTGCCGTACTGGCAGCCATCATGGAAGCACAAAGCGCCCCGGGAGCATAACGGAGTACGGTCCCCATCCCATGAAGACAAAAAGCTATCCCGATCTGGATGAACAAGCGCTCAAGAAGTTGACCAGGACGGAGCTGATCGAGATCATACTTGATCAGCGACAACAGCTTGACGCTCTGAAACGGCGACAGGATGAACAGAAAAGCCAACAGATCAACCAACAGGTTAACCAGCCAAGCTCGAAAAAGCCGGAGTGGGACAAGGACGGTAATCCGATAATAAAGAAGAAGAACAAAAAGAAACGATCCAAACGCCCAGGTTGTGGAAACGTCAGAAAAACGGACCTCGAACCCGATGAGGTTAACCCCGTCCCGCTTGAGTCATGCCGCGATTGCGGACTGGATCTACGTAACCGCAAAGGCACGGACAAGCCGGGGCGTATCGTCGAGGATATTGACCCGCCTCAGGCAAAAACGACCTTCTCCAGTGAGATCGAACAATTGAAGTGGTGTCCGCGTTGTAAAAAGATGGTTAGCTCGAAAACGGAAAAAGCCCTGCCGGGATCGGATATCGGCCTGAACGCAACCATTGAAATGGCCTGGTTGTGGGTGATGAGCGCACTATCGCTACCGAAAATCCAAGCTCTTTTCCAATCATTCAAGGCATTCCACATCTCCACGGCGGGCATCTCCAAAATCATGATTCGGATAAGCGCCATCCTGCAGCCGGTTTACGATGAGATTCTAAACGACATTAAAAACGGCACGAGAATCTGGGCCGATGAGACGGGCTGGCGAGTCAAGGGAAAACTCTGGTGGCTATGGATCTTCGCCAATGAACGCAGCGCCTACTATTGGGCGGACAAGACACGCGGCGGCGCGGTGGTCAACAGGCTGCTGGGCGAAATATTTTACGGTGTTCTGATTGTTGATGGCTGGCACGCCTACAACAAGATCGTCTGTGACAAACAAACCTGCATGGCGCATATCTTTCGCAAGATTCGCGCCTTTATCGATGCCTATCCCCAATACCGATCGATTATGAAGTGCTATCTGAAACTCAGACGAATCATCAGGGACGGGGAAAAACTGCAAAAGCAACGAGATGAACTTGGTGAGACAGTCTATCAACGGCGTTTAACACTGCTCCACAGAAGGCTTGATGAGCTGTTGCGCTGGAAAAACCCAAACGATATCCTGCGGGATGTGATTAAGAAGGTGCGCCATCAAAGGGAACACATACTGACCTTCGTGGAGCATGATGGCGTGCCCCATCACAACAACTATGGCGAATACATCATTAAAAAAGGCGTTATCAAACGCAAAATGTCCGGCGGCAGCATGTCAGAAGAAGGCGCAAGGGCCTATGCCTGCATTCAATCCATCGCCATGACCTGCCAGTTAAGAGGTGTATCCTTCCATGGATTTTTAAGAGCAAGCCTGGTTCAATATATCCGTACTGGCAAGCCCATGTTATTGGCGGAATATGAAGTTGATTGTGCGAAAATAGCTAATAAAATGGCTGCGTGATGCTATCGAAATAGCACACGGATCGGAAAACTTAAGTGTGGTATAGGCGCCATTTGGTTAAAATAGAACTTGAAATCAGTTTGAGCTCACGTGATTTTAACATCTCCGCCCCGTCAGCTTTTCATAAGACATTAAATTATTTTCTATGCCTATTACTATACCTCTAAGCAGGAGGAAAGGGTACACTGCCAGTCA
>JBDLIZ010000624.1:0-3700 GCA_039714615.1 Pseudomonadota bacterium
CGGAGTATTTATTTTGGGTTTTGCACTTAACTCTATGTATCGTGGCCCTGATGATTAGATTGAACAATTTTTTGTTCATCTGATTTTTTGAAAAGCCCACCGTCTCGAAAACTACAGGAATTTAAATGAATAACGATTCACCCAGAAAAAAAGCGATTAGAGAAAAAGATCAGGCGCGAACGCATTCTGCTCGATACGCTGCCGGACCTATCCGTAGAAATCCTGGAGCTTGCAAAAGAACACGGACGTTTAACAATCGGACAGATTATCCAAATCACCGGGGCGAACCGCAACACCGTCAAGAAACACCTGCAATCGTTGGTAAGGGCAAAGCATCTGGCCCAGCACGGCAGAGGCAAGGGGACGTGGTACGGGCGGGTGTAGCCTTGCAACTGCCTGGTTTTCCGGTATTTACTGAGAAAGCCTCTAAAAAATCAACGGCGACCCACTTTTGTGCGTCCTGCATGATGAGCCCTCGAACAATCCTTGTATTAAGACAGGCTTTCAACGAGTTGGCGAATAGTGATCCCTGCTCAACCGAACGCCACTATGCATTGGTCTTTATCGAGAATATTCAAAGAGAGATAAATGCTCCAACACCTGGATTGTAAACTTTCGGAGCATCATTGCACTAAACGTAGAATTTCAGTGGCTGCTTTTCTGAGTCTCTAGCGGAACCCATTGTTAGCACATCGCCTACCTTGTTTGCAAACCGCACTGTAACTGGTAATCCGTCGCTATAGTTGCAGGCGTTATAGTTAATCTTTGTTAGGCCCATAATATCTCTAAGGACCATTTTGATTTCTGGAGGATCACCTGTGCTACGCAAGACCGTGATCCAGAGTGGATTCGGTGTCTCTGGACCAATATAGGTATCTAGGCGGGGCACAAACCCGTTCGTCCATAGATAGGCGTTTCGGTCATCTAGCAATAAAGCCGTACCCCGTAAAAC
The DNA here is from genome assembly GCA_039714615.1 of Pseudomonadota bacterium. Taxonomy (GTDB): domain Bacteria; phylum Pseudomonadota; class Gammaproteobacteria; order JAAEPA01; family JAAEPA01; genus JAAEPA01. Next base: position 953 of record JBDLIZ010000624.1, read on the forward strand.
CGGATAGTCACCATCACGGAAGAGCTTTGTATCGCCAGTCGTTGTCTTGATTCTTACTGCAATGACATTTGTTCCCTTCGGCGCTGCCTGAGTAAATGCCTGCCATTCATCATCGTTGAACGTAGTTCTTCCGTGAATGAAGAGTTCTTTCGGCGGTGAACCATGCTTATCCTTGAATGTTTTGAGAACCTTTCGGACAAGTTTTCTGGCTTCAGGGGTTTTGAGGTGATACTCATATTCTCCTGTTCGCCACGGGCCATTAGCACCACGGAAGACGACCGCATCACCTTCATTGAGAAACATCTGAGCAGCGCAGCAGGCATGTTCTTTTGGGTCATTGGGAATCTGCTTGAACACCAAGCCAATGTAGCAGACCCCTGGCCTGACATTCGCCAGCTTCCACGGTGGATCAGACTGTGTCTTGTAGTAGAGGCCTGTAGCAATATTCCAGGCTACGGTAGCTGGTTCTTGAACACGGCGGATTGGATATCCTGCTTTATTAACGAATTGATCAGGTGCGAGTGTTGTTTCCCGAATAATCTGCGAAGTATGATTGAGCTTAAGCAGTCTGGCTTTCACTTGGCGATGAAAATCTGGTACATCATCAAAAATATCCTCATCACTCTGATCGATAATTCCTGCCAGTAGGGGAAGGTCAGAACGTTTTTTTTGTTTCTTGTTGAATTCGCCTTTTTGAAGCTCAAGCCCAGACCGTCGTGACAGTGGCTTACAGCGCTTAAAAACCAGCTCAGGCAGTATAAAAATCCAGACATCTACGGTACGTTCTTCATTCTCATCATGATATTCAACCTCGCGGATATAAAGATCGACGGCTTTTCGAACAGCCTCATGTTGATTCAAAATCGTTGTTGCCTCATCAAGTTCGGTTAGATCGATCGATCGCTCAACAAATTCACCAGGACTGACTATGAGGCCGAAGGCTTCTTCCATACCGGGAAAATTGGATAAATGAAGGCGGTGCTCCTTGTCCCTCTTGCCCGGCGGTGCAACTTCAACAAACCCTCCCAGTCGGATGGCCCAATTTCTAAAGTAAGACAATCCTGCTTTGGTGCCAATGACACCAATCGATATCTCTTTAGATCGTACAGGTCCAGCATGTGGGCCGTAGAGAAATAGACCATCCTTTGGATGATCTGAAACCTGCCCATATCCAAATGCCAGATCAGGTTCGTTAATATAGGCCACTTCCATGGATGGTTCCGGCAACTCCATTATTCATCCTCCTCTACCGAATAGTTGCCGAGTGTTGATGGGTCTTGCTCTTCTGCATCGTCATCCATCAAATCCGGCAACATTGCGGTAACAGGTGCGCTGACGTGAATCGGATTTAAATCCAAAGTCAGTCGGGCAGCCTCGGAAACAGGAAGTTCAATCGTTCCTGCATCGCTGGATAAAATCTCAAGAAAGGCCATCAATCGTCCGTGCCATGCTTTATTGCGCCATCCGCTGCAAACTGTCCGTCGAAGGCGATGCTGTTGATTCGTATCACCAATTACGTTCCCGGCTTCTTTACCTGCAACCTCAGCAAAAAGGACGCGCGATTTAAGTTTAAAATGCGGATATGGCCAAAGAGACGGTGAAGCAGATACTCCATATTGCCAAACCTTTCCTCGCGAAATATTTCGCAGCATGGAGTTGCGTCGTTGGCCTTGTCTTCCCCAGGACACACGTTTGCCAATCGGTAACTGGTCTTTCGTGACGTGGAATCCCAGTTGTTTGGAGAAAGGGTATTCATAAAGGCCTTTTTCACGGCAGAATTGCTCCCATGCTCTACGAAATATCGATATCATGAGATTTTTAACCTCACGTGGGCGAATATCCGGAGATGTACTGCCATTTTCTAATAAGTCCATCAGTTCGTACTCCGAATGAATGGTAAATTTCCCGACCGGTGTAAAATCCGCTTCGATTTCCTCTGGTGTCGCAAAAGAGAAGAATCCGCGTAGATAGATTTCTGCAGGGAATGACCCATTTCGGCAGGCACCGCTCATCAGGCCGTGGTCAACAGCGCCTGTGGGCTGATAGTAGCGGATTAAGTCAGGAACTTCGGCAACCCGCAACCAGTTTAACGTGAGGACCTCCAGGGCATCTTCTACCTGAATGGCTAGTCTTTTCTTGTAAGCCTCCCAATTGGGGTTGATCGCTATATTGTCCTTGGAGCGCGGTAGACATTGTTTATCAAGAGCATCTAGCAGATCGCGAAGTCCCCGCGCCCAGCTTCCAAGAAAATCAATGTATTGTAATTCGCCGATACCAAAAAGCTTTTTGAATGGTTCGAGACGCAAAGGAATAATGAATCGTGGATCGCTTAGCTCTTTGACTAAGTCCTCGGCAATCCCTATTTCTTCCTGAACACCGTTCTTGGCTAGCGTTGCATCCCGGCAGCATAAAAGCATCTTGATGGATTTATTCTGAAGAGTTGCTGTGACTTCTTTTCGCCAACGATCACCTGGTTCGAGGGTCAAGATATCTGCGAAAACGGTATAACCAGCAGCTTCTAACTTTGGCGATAACCAAAGCACAAACTCGTCATCTTCCGGCGTAGCTTTGCTGATGAAAACTGTTTTGCGTTTTGCTCCTTTAGTATCCTGAACCATTCTTAACTTGTGCCTTTACAAGGATCCTTTCTCTTATAGCGGTTGTCGAATGGTAGCGATACAATATGCTCTCAAATATCATAGCCACAGATTTTTGAGGAGTACGAAGATGAAGGCCTACTCAACCGAT
>JBDLIZ010000625.1:0-3697 GCA_039714615.1 Pseudomonadota bacterium
TTCGTCCATAATATCGGCAAACGGGGAAAAGCCCTGCTTCACTCTCTGATTGAGTTGCTGGTCAAATAAGACCCTGGAATCCAACATGAGCCTTAATTTATAGTTTATTTTGCCTGAATTCAACTAATAATGATCAAGGGGCGCATTAAGCATCAGCTGCTCTTGGTGGGGGTCTCCGTCTGGTATGTTTTTTATGGTCAAGGCGGGCATAGTCAGTTTCTCAAATAATTGCAGGTGGTGTTATTATGCAATCTAGTCAAGTGGCAATATAACCCTAATCGGGATGGGGGTGGTGCACTTAGTTGTTGAATGTGGCCTACTTCCGTTTTGCGATCATTTGCACCGGGGCGATACAGCCGTTCTCAATATTGCTCATCGTATTTTTGAACTTTATGGGTGCACTTTCCCCCATCACCAGATGAATGCCGAGCGGTTGCGGCCCCTTTGCTGCAACAGCTAGACTTTCTCTGAAGAACTCGAGCGCAAAATCGGTGTGGTCAGCGATCTCCCGGACATCAAAGCCTGCATTTTCAAGCAGTGCGCACATTTCCTCGGGTGTTGTCAGAAAGCTGGTATCGTCTGATGTTGCCCACGGCACGGGGAAGGCGAGTTTTTGGTCGCTTTTCTTCATGACGTCAAAGATGCAAAATCTCGCACCGGGTTTTAGCAACCGGGCAATTTCGTAATAGAGCGCATCTCGTTCCCTGATGTTCATGGCGGCATGCAGGGTGATTGCTGCATCGAAGGTCGCTTCTTTGAAGGGCATGGCGAGGGCACTGGAGATTTCGAAGTTCACCCTGTCGTCCAGTTCTGTCATCTCCGTCAGTGTCTTGGCGATCGAAACATACTCAGGTGTTAAGTCTATACCAGTGACTGTACACCCGGTTTGAACAGCGATGAACCGTGCTGCGCCTCCTATCCCACACCCGATGTCGAGTACATGCTGATCCTTGCTCAAGGACATCTTTTCCACGGCATGGGTTGTCGCCTTACGCCCACCAATATGAAATTCTTCTACAGGCGCTAAATCGTCTGGCTGCAAGCGGTTTAGGTCTGCGCCGGCAGCTTTGAGCCCAGCGAGGATTCGTGCCAGCAAACCTTCATCGCCATAATGTTGAGCAACAGTACTTTCGATATTATTCACACATAATCTCCTAGCCACTATATTTAACCTAGATCACTTGCAGGATCAAACGAAAAGGAATCTTGCTGAGAAATAAACTGGCGAACATCCGCCGTTAGGGATGAGTGCCACCAGTCTCCTTGGGCGTAGGAATGAATGGCGAGTAGTCGAAAAACTCCCACTCGATACGCGGTGCAAGTACGCTCTGCTGCCAGGCATCGATGCTGAATTCCCAGTAGCGGCAGGTGCCGCCGGTCTCTCCACGGGGATCATTTTGATCCCACAGTATCTTCGGTCGTCCGCTGAGTTGAAGCACACGACCCTGGTCGAAATCGATAAAGGCCAGACCCGCATGAGGATAGCTGATGAAGTTGCCGAGCGTATTGAACATGTTATTGCCGGAGAAATCAGGGATACGGAGTCTGCTTGGGTCAAGTACCTGAACGAATCCAGGTCGCCCGCCGCGGTGTGAGGCGTCCACACCCTGTTCGGGGTGGGCACTGGCGACGAGGAAGGTGTCGGCTGCCCTGATCCATGCTTGTTGCACAGTGCTCAACTTTTCGCCGCGCCGGCTTGGCGTGGTTTGGGTAAGGTTTCCAACCCTCGAGATCTTCCAGTGACGCCGTTGGATGTATTTGGGGCGGTTTGGGTAGGCGCGTTCTACATGGATGATACGGCGGTTATCAGCAGCGAGGCGAACCCGGCCCAAGCCGGTTAAAAATTGCCCTAACAAGAGTTATAGTGGACCATCTTAGTGGCGGAATAAATGGGTAAAAATACATTTTACCACTCTAAATAACGGAGTAATCTATCGGTATGGACAAGTTGCGATCGATGTCTGTTTTCGTGCAGATCGCTGAGCGGGGGAGCTTGACTGCCGCCGCCAAGGCGCTCGGCATTTCACTACCGTCTGTGGTGAGGGTTCTCGCGTCGCTCGAGAATTTGCTGCATGTGCGGTTGTTTAATCGAACGACACGTCGGATCACGCTCACCCAGGAAGGTGAGATCTACTTGAAGCAGTGTCGTAAGATCCTTACCGACATTGAAGAGGCCGAACGCGCTCTGGGTCAGAACCAAGCTGAACCTAGCGGTTCGATTACGGTGACGGCTCCGGTGCGATTCGGCGAGATGTATGTTGCACCCGCCGTGGCAGGCTTTCTGAAGTGTTACCCGAAGACTCAGGTCAATCTATTGTTATACGACCGGGTGGTGGACCTGCTGGAAGAAGGTATCGACGTTGCCGTACGTCTTGCCCACCTTGCTGATTCCTCGTTGATCGCGAAGCCCGTCGGAACCATCCGCCAAGTTGTGTGTGCGAGCCCTGATCTGTTGAATAAGGTCGGGGAGCCGAGCCGTCCCGAAGCATTGTCTAAGCTACCTTGTGTGCGCTTTACAGGCATCTCGCCCGCCTCGGTGTGGCATTTTCAAGACAACGGTAAACCTTTACCCGTGCAGGTAAAAGGCGGATTTATGTGCAATCAAGTTGGGTCATCTGTGGAGGCATGCGTTGCGGGCGTGGGGTTTGGTCTTTTTTTCTGCTATCAGGTGATGCCACTCATTAAAAATGGCCAGCTGGCAACTGTATTGACGGAATTCGAGCCTGAACCTATGCCGCTGAACCTGGTTTATCCCCATGTGCGACTGTTGTCCACGAGAGTTCGAGCGATGGTTGATTGGATGGCGAAGGGCATAAGTCTGTCTTTAGACAAGGCGTTTCGCGATTCACATCCAGCCGTTAAGTAGCCCTCGACTGGGTCGGGTAGTCAGAGGGCAGGGCTAAGTAACATGCCGAGTGCCTTTGAGGCGGCAGTCAAACTTCCTCGTTCGTCGATCTACAGGTAAACAGACATGGATCACTGCATGTTCATGTCGATATATTACTCCGTATTTAGGAGTGGTTAACTTCATTATTGCCTATTTATTAAAGATTAAACCACGTCCTTGGGACGTGGAGTTGGTCGAAAGGCTCTAGCCTTAAGACAACTGAAGTCTGCTCATGCATCCTAGCTATGTTGTCGCCACAACGTAAAGCTAGGAGAATGAGCATGAGCAGATTTCGTAAATTATCGCATGTAGTGTGGTATTGCCAATACCACATAGTTTGGGTTCCAAAATACCGTTATCGTGTATTGAAGGATAGGATCGGTTTTGAAGTATCAAAAACCGTCCGTATTTTTTCAGAGCGTCTTGGTTGTGAGGTGGTAGAGCTGAATGTTCAGCCGGATCATGTCCATTTGCTGGTATTTGTGCCACCGAAGGTATCCATATCGCAGTTAGTTGGAACGGTTAAAGGGAAATCAGCCATCCAGGTATTCAAGCAATTTTCTTACCTGAAAAACAAACCTTACTGGGGGAATCGCTTTTGGGCTAAAGGTTATTGCGTTGATACAGTTGGTGTTGATGCTGAAATGATACGGAAGTATGTAAAATTTCAGGAGAAACGAGAAAAAGACCTGGAAACTGAATAAGTTGTAACATCTAAATTATGGTGACAACTGGCTAGCCTTCTCAGAGGGCTAGCCATCACACCCTTCTAGGGTGTATCAAAACCACGTTCTAAGAACGTGGATATTT
>JBDLIZ010000626.1:0-3687 GCA_039714615.1 Pseudomonadota bacterium
TGATTATATGCCCGATGAGCACAGGGCATTTTATGCCCAGCTGCCTTTTTTGCTCATAGGTTCGGTGGATACTGCGGGGCGCCCCTGGGCGTCAGTCCTGGTGGGACGCCCCGGTTTTGTTCATTCCTCCACTCCCGATAAGTTGGAGATCGATACCCGGTTGATATACGGTGACCCCCTAAAGGACAATTTATCTATAGGAACGCAAGTGGGCCTGCTCGGCATCGAATATGAAAGCCGTCGGCGCAATCGCATGACCGGAAAGCTAACAGCGATCAGCGATGGTGGGTTTGAGATAAAAATCGATCAGACATTCGGCAATTGCCCACAATACATTCAATCCCGCAGTTTTGAGTTCTTGCCTGAAGTCGACACGATTGGTGAGCAGCGATCGATACAAGCCTTGAATCGCCTAGATGACCGGGCGAGTGAGATTATTTCCATAGCGGACAATTTCTATATTGCGACTCATTATTCTGAAGACCCCGAAAATCACAGTCATGGGACGGACGCATCCCACCGCGGTGGCAAACCCGGTTTTGTACGCATAGAAGATGATCAAACGCTTACCTTTCCGGATTTCACTGGCAACAATCATTTCAATACTATCGGCAACATCATGATGAATCCGCTTGCGGGACTTTTGTTCATCGATTTTGAATCCGGCGATCTGTTGTATTTAACCTGTAAAGCAAAAATTATATGGGATAGTGATGAGCTACATGCCTTTGATGGCGCCCAGCGACTGGTTCGCTTCACACTTGATGAAGGGATACTGGTCAAAAATGGAATGCCGATCCGCTGGAACTTTTTGGAATATTCCCCGAGTCTGGAGAAGACAGGTTCGTGGGAGGAAGTGGCTGGAACAATCACCGAACGCAAAGAGGGAAACGTTTATCGGAATTACCAGGTTGTACGTGTTGAGCCAGAAAGCAAAACCATTACATCGGTCTATCTGAAACCGGAAAAAGGTGATGACATCCACTGTCATAAAGCTGGACAATTTCTTCCTATCGAAATCCAACCACCTGGTCTTGATACTCCCATACAGAGAACCTACACGATTTCAAATGCACCGAACGGGTCTTACTATCGTTTGTCAATCAAGAGAGAGCCGCCGGCAAAGCCCGATTTACCTCCCGGTGTATCGTCTAACTATTTTCATGACTATGTGAGGCCGGGTACAACCATTCGAGCTATGTCACCGCGCGGTAAATTTACGCTGGAGGAATCAAGTACCAGGCCGGTGGTATTGATTAGTGGTGGTGTGGGCGCCACGCCGATGATCTGTATGCTGGAGCAACTGGACAAGGACAGAAAGGGGTGTGGTTGCAGTCGCCAAGTCTGGTTTATACATGCAGCCCAAAATAGTGAAGTACACGCTTTTGGCGATTACGTGCGCAACCTTGCAATAGACTGGGCTAGTCTACGTGTACATGTACGTTACAGCCGCCCGTTGGACAGTGATATAGAAGGTAAAGATTACGATAGTATTGGTCACGTCGACATTGATTTACTCAAGTCGCTGTTATCCTTCGATGACTATGAGTTCTACCTTTGCGGGCCACCGCCTTTTATGGAATCTTTATATGATGGTCTCAAAGCGTTAAATATCGCCGACGAGCGAATCCATTATGAGTTCTTTGGCCCTGGAGCGACATTGCATAAAGAACAACCAAGTGGCTTCGTATCCCTGGCCGAGCAACTTGGCGATCGTGCACCCGTACCGGTCCAGTTTGCCCGTTCCGGGATCGAAGCGACGTGGGATCCAACAAAAGGCTCACTGCTTGATCTAGCCGAGTCAAAAGGATTACAACCAGCGTATAGTTGTCGCTCAGGAATATGTCAAACCTGCGCGACGAAAGTCGTGCAAGGGGAAGTAGATTATATAGAGCCGCCAATGGTCGCACCTGGCGAGGATACGGCACTGATTTGCTGCAGCTATCCCCGCGCGAAAGCCAAGGAGAATGAGGATGTAACACCGCTTGTGCTGGATTTGTAATAACAATACCTAATGTAAAGAGATTCAAACTCTTTACCCGCTTAGGAGGCTGTCTGGTTAAAAATAATTGCTCCTAAATGGCCTATTTTTTCGATCATTTGCGTTGAATTGCTGTTTATTTTCACTACGAAATATTTTATTGCATAGTCTCTATGTTTCGTACAAATTAGCCAGGACGATGTAATTATGAATACAAAAAATGTTGATGTCGCGATTATCGGCGCCGGATCGGCCGGACTTAATGCTCGCCGCGAGGTAGAAAAAGCGGGTGGCAGCTGGGTTCTTATAGAATCAGGCGCTTACGGAACTACTTGTGCGCGGGTGGGATGTATGCCGTCCAAATTGTTGATTGCTGCAGCCGATGTGGCTCATCAGGTTTCGAATGCAGGAAAATTTGGTATCCAAGCACAAAACTTCAGCATTGACGGCGAAGCCGTTTTGAGTCGTGTCCGTAATGAACGTGATCGATTTGTAGGATTTGTCGTTGAAGACACCAGGGCTCTACCGGAAGAGCATCGAGTAATAGGGCATGCAAGGTTCGTCGGAGCGACGATATTGGATGTTGACGGTCATACTCGTATTAACGCCAAATCAGTGGTAATTGCAACAGGCAGTTCACCCTATATTTCGGCTCCATACGATACCATTCGCGAACATGTGATGGTAAATGATGATGTTTTTTCCCTTCAATCGCTTCCGCAAAGCATTGCTGTTATTGGTACTGGTATTATCGGACTGGAAATCGGTATCGCGCTAACGAGACTGGGGGTACGCACCGCAATATTCTCAGCCTCTGGCAGACTTGGACCTTTTACTGATCCGGCTTTGAAAACAACAGTGGCCGACATATTGGGCGCCGAATTAGATCTTCGTCTTTCCACTTCGATAAATCAAGCAGAATTCTCGCAGGATAAAATTGTATTAAACTGGAGTGACCGAGAAACTGGTCATCATACGGAAACCTTCGATAAAATTTTGGTCGCCGCAGGCCGCCGCCCCAATATTTTCGATTTAAACCTTGAAGCTGCAGGAGTTATGTTGGATGATCACGGCCGTTTAGACTGGAACCCTCAGACCACTCAGATTGGAAACTTGCCAATATTTGTTGCCGGTGATGCCTCAGGTCATCGCCCTTTGCTGCACGAGGCCAGTGATGAAGGCCGGATTGCAGGCAGCAACAGCATGCTTTATCCAAACGTCAGATCGCACGTTCGCCGGACACCATTGGCGATTGCGTTCACTGATCCGCAAATGGCTCTGTTCGGAAAAACGTTCGCAGAGCTCGATGTTGATTCATTGGCTATTGGTGAAATCAATTATGCCAGCCAGGGGCGTGCCAGAGTAATGGGGGAAAACAAAGGTTTGGTTAGGCTTTACGCTGATCGTAGAAATTGCCAACTAGTCGGCGGAGAGATGCTTGGACCACGAGTCGAACATACTGCTCATCTGCTGGCGTGGGCTACACAGCAGCAAATGACTGTTCAGAAATTGTTGGAAATGCCGTTCTATCACCCGGTCATCGAAGAGGGCATCCGCACGGCCTTGCGAGATTTGGCCGATAAATTGAAGGTTACCGGTGATTGTCGTTGTGAGGATATGGCCGAGGCGCCAGGGACTTAGTCTTGTAACCGTTCAGACCCCTATCCATTTGAAGACCTCACCCTCACCCTAACCTTCTCTCAGAG
>JBDLIZ010000627.1:0-3686 GCA_039714615.1 Pseudomonadota bacterium
GTTGGTCTTCACCAGCTGCTGCAAGGCGGAGGCGGCCTGCTGAGCGGAAAACTCCTGAACCGTGCCGATGATGGCGTTTACCAGCAGCACGGCGGCGATAAAGCCGGCATCCGACCACTCCTGAATCAGCAGGGAGACCAGCGCGGCCACCCCCAGTACATAGATCAGGGGACTGAGAAACTGGTGCAGAAAGACCCGTAGAACACCCGGCGGTCTGCTGCGCGGCAGGGCGTTAGGACCATATTTTTCCAGACGGACCTGGGCCTCCTGATGACACAGTCCGTGCACCGACGCCGCCAGACCAGAGAGCACGTCGTCGGCATTCAGATGGTGAAAGAGCGCACGGGCGCGTTCTTCATCGTTCATGTCGCCCACCAATCTTGCCAGAGAATATATTCCTATATCCTATAATTATTATTAGGAGGTTAGGAGGGAATCCAAGCTCGGGAGTGAAACACCACACGTCGAAATAAAAAAATCCATATGGGCGTAACGGTTCCATCCACCCTGAGTCAGTTGTTAGCAGTAAAAGAGGAGGGACGCTCATGAAAAAGTCACTACCGATCCTACTTGTCACCATGCTCTGTACCAGCCCGGCCTGGTCCTATGATCAGGAGTTGGCGGCGAGTTATCAAGATTATTTCCAATCCATTGCAGGCAAGGCAACGCCTAAGGCATTGCAGATGATCCCGACCAAGGCATTCGTCGAGGCCGTGAAAAAGGGCGAGAAGCTGTTTGTCATCGACATTCGTACACCCGCCGAGACGGGCCTGATCGGCATGACCCTCCCGGGGAGCATTGCTATCCCGATGAATCAGCTCTTCAAGCCGGAAAATCTGGCCAGGATTCCGACGGATCAAAAGGTGGTTATCGTATGCAAGGGCGGCCACCGATCCATGGCGGTTGCCACCGGTTTGCGGCATATCGGTTTCAAGAAAATATTTGTTTTGAAACTGGGCACCGCGGACCTGGCTAAATACCTGTCACCCAAGACAGCCTACTGAGGCTGAGGCTCCCTGTGTTCCCACGCAGGGAGTCGCGGTGACACCAACCCTGACATGCTTAACCCACATTGCGGAGGGCTTGAGGAAAGCCCCTAAAAGTGGCTGTAACTATTCAGCTTCATCACAAGCTCATCACTGAATTCAGTTTGTTATTGCTGCTCAATTATGCATGCTGAATAGTTACAAGTGGCTAAGGGTTCCTTGCTCGTGCTCGTGAACGATATTACCGGGTTTAGTCGGCACATCTTCGTAGCATGGCAACCACCCGCGTCAAGAGTACTTTTCCCTCTTTCAGGCGCTTGGAGTACGCTATTTGAAGCACACCACAAACATCAATCCCCGCCGCGCATTCCATCGCTGATCCCTCCGTGTACGTTCACGTGCACGAGCAGGTTCACCACGCCTCGCCGGAACGGCAGCACCGGTGGTTTACTTCAATTTGAATTAGCCACAAAGGCACAGAGGAGACTGAGAGTAACTCTATCGCCCCAGTTTTGAGACAAGCTATTAGGATTATGCAGACCCCGGCCCCAACAATGGCGTTGTCGGGGTTACCGGGCTAGGTACTATGAAATGGCTGGTAAAGGTTTTAAACCTAACCCAGCATAAAGGCCAGGACTGAAACAAACCAGGCCAGGGCCGCGACCATGACCAATGTATCGATATTTTTGCATTTTCTGAATTTATCTTTCATCTTCATCCCCACTACACTAAACGGTAACGAGCAATTTTATTGGGCCACGGATTGACCGGTAGGGCATTGAGTATTGTCAATCTGACGGAAAAATGGAGAAGAAAAATAGTAGAAATAACAGAACGTTAAATAAACTGTATATTCTAATTATTTAATATTGAAATTATATATTTCTTAGATAAATTTATTTATGGGTCTGATGGTGAATGAAAGAACCCCGAAAGACAGCCGGGAGTGCATCGGGTAGAGGCGGGAGCTTCCCTGCCCCCGATCAGTGGAGTTGAGTTAAAGGATGATAACGTCCTTAACCTTATCCATCATTCATCGCCGCCGATCGTCAACTCATACCTTACCTTGGAGCCAAAGAGGATATTCTCGGGTTCGTTAGTACCGTCGAAGAGACAAATCGCGCCCGTGAAATCTATCGTGTGATCGCCCTTGGACAGCCTTGGCAACATCACATAGAACCCATCGGCAACGGCCTCGGGATCGTCCAATAGCGGCATGGCCGGCGACTGTGTACGCACGATAAGAGTGCCGTCGTAGATGACAGGTGTACCATCCACATAGGCGCTCAGAAAACAGGTACGGCTATTGACCACTCCCGGCACGAAGTCGCTGAAGAGACCGTCCAGAATCTCCCGCTTTTCATCAACCGAACAGATGTTATTTGAGTCGTCACCGTCATCTGGATCCTCAGGTGGACATCAGCTATCGGGATTCCTCTTTGAATACGCAAGAGATGAAGCTGCTTGCTTTTTGTATGCTCCTTATGGTTAGTGAGATGTTCGTTATCTTGATTACATCTACTACTACTTTCGATACTCTTTTCTCTGTATCGCACCACCTCCTTTGGTAAGCAAGAAATATGGCCAAATTGTAGATGATTCTTTTAGTATGTGAATTAAAAGGACCAATCTCGAGAATTAAAGGAATAATAGGAATTAATGCTTTTATTGGGTGGCCTCGGCTCGAATGAATTGACTTCTTAACGAGTAACACACCACCATCCCTATGATGATTTTTTACCCATCGGGATCCAGGAGAAAATTGCAGATGAAACACAAAACAATTCGTAACGGCGGCATCGGACTACTGACTTTGATGATGTCGAGCTGCACCTTTTATGCATGGGCGGAAGCGGGTGGAAGTGCGGCAGCCCAGGCCAACAACCCCTTGGCCAATATGACGGCCTTCAACCTGCAGAACTACTACATCGGCGATCTCACCGAATCCGCTGAAGAGGCGAATCAGTTCTGGTTGCGCTACGCCCAACCTTTTTCCCTTGGTGAGAGCAACTGGCTGCTGCGGGCCTCCCTGCCGATCAACAGTTTTCCGACCCCACCCGATGGAGACAAGGAGACGGGAATCGGTGACCTGAATCTGTTCGCCGCCTACCTCATCGATACCGGTAACCCGGCAGTCAGCTTCGGCATCGGTCCGCAACTCTCCGCACCGACCGCCACGGATGACGCACTGGGCAGCGAAAAGTGGTCGGCCGGCCTTGTCAATGTGCTATTCAACGCCAACTCGCCGAAACTCCAATATGGTTATCTTCTCTCCTGGCAACATAGCTTTGCCGGAGAGGACCATCGCGCGGATGTCAATATCGCGGCGTTCCAGCCGTTCGCCATGTATCAACTGGGTGGCGGACACTATCTGCGCGCCGCGCCGATCTGGGTCTACAACCTGGAAAACGACAACTATAGCGTGCCAATCGGGGTGGGCTACGGCAAGGTATTCAAAAGGGACAAGACGGTCTACAACCTGTTCGTGGAGCCTCAGTTCTCGCTCGCCGATGACGGACCGGGACAACCCGAGTGGCAGGTCTTCATGGGGCTGAACATGCAGTTTCTCAAATAGGCCAATCCCAAAGGGGCTATGGGTCCCGTGCTCGTGCTCGTGCTCGTGAACGTGCACGTTCACCACTCCTCGCCGGCACGGCGTGGGTTAGACGCCGTTCAGCCCGTCAACTGCCTTGCCAGATC
>JBDLIZ010000628.1:0-3678 GCA_039714615.1 Pseudomonadota bacterium
TGGGAGACCCGTCCCTATGGCTATTTCCGTACCAAGGACGGCAAGGTGCATATGAAACTTTGTCTGCAGGACTACACTGACCGCGAGGAGATCACCAACAAGCTGATGGAGTTCGGGGTCAAAAAGGGTGTCTATACCATAGACAACATCCCGTTGATGAAGCTGGCGCGGGACAACGGTTTGACCCCGGATCTGCCGGATGAGAAATACCGCGATAAGGCCTGGAACAAGGTCCCCGAGGATAAATTTCCCTACTGGCTGGGTCTGGGGGTGGTCTATGAGCACTTTCACACCGCCAAGTCCAATCGTAGCCCCACCACCCGCCGTCTAGTGCCGGAAATGTATGTAGAGATGCATCCCGAGGATGCCAAGGCACTGGGTATCAAGGATAGGGAAAAGGTGCGTCTGGTGACCCGCCGGGGTCATTACGAGGCCAGGGCGCAGGTGGGCCTCAATAGCCTGGTCAAGCCCGCTCGCAACAGCGTGCCGCGGGGTTATCTGTTCAGCCCCTGGAATCTCTCGGTGGCCGATAGTGCGGATCCCAAGAAAAACAAATGGCTGGTCAATGGTGTTTCCAGCCGTATATGGGATCCGGTATCCGGACAGGCGGACTTCAAAAAGCTGGCTTGCCGGGTAGAGAAGGTCTGATTGGCTGGTCTTGAGACTCTAGGCTGGAGATGCTATAGATAATAAGATCATTATCTCGCCCTTCGGCCTCCAGTCTCCGGACTAGGATTTATGAAACGCAGAACCTTTATCAGAGATCTCATCGGCAGTGCCATGGCGGCGGCAGTGCTCGCGCCGCCACCGGCTTACTCTCGTCCTGCAAGCCGGCGGGTAAACCTGCGCTATTTGCGTCCGCCGGGCGCCCTGGCGGAGGAGGAGTTTCTCAGCCGCTGCATTCACTGTGGACAGTGCAGCGAGGTCTGTCCCAACCGCTGTATCAATTTCTTTGGTCTTGAGAACGGCCTGTCCTCCCTGGACACGCCTTACATCATTCCCAGGGAACAGGCCTGTATCCTGTGCATGAAGTGCGGCGTGGCCTGCCCGACAGGTGCCATCAAGCCTATCGAACGCGAGGCCCTGGCTATTGTGAGCCAGGTCAAGATGGGTCGTGCCCGGGTGGACAAGAGCCTGTGTCTGTCCTATCAGGGCAAGACCTGTGGGGTCTGCTATCGCGCCTGCCCCCTGCAGGAGATCGCGATCCGGGTCGGAATGCTGGAGCAGCCCCATGTATTGGAGGGTTGTGTCGGCTGCGGGCTGTGTGAGCGTTCCTGCATCCAGATCCCGCAGGCGATTCGGATCATCCCGAACCGGGAAGCTGCCTAAACAACCCCCCGCAGTAACAGGCGGCAATCAACAAAGTATTTATACTCATGACGAATGACAATCCGGGTTACAGAGCACACCGCCTTTGCCGTATAGCGGCGTTGGAACACGAAAGCCATAGTAAAAACCATGACTTACGCATTCCGCCTTGCTCTACGACAAACTCGACGCACCCTGCATTCCTGAAAACCCATCCGTCAGGGGTATGCGTATGAACGAACAGCCATCCAAGCCCTTCTTTCTGTGGCGGCACCTCAATAAGTTGCGCTGGTTTAGCCTCAGTGTGGTGTTTGCCATGTTAGTGGCACTGCCTTTTCTACATGTCTATCAGACTTACGTGGCGGCCTATGCCTATGACCTGCTGGCTCCTGCCGAGAAACAGTTTTATGACATCATGGAATCGTTGACCTCGCCGCTGAGCGACGATCCGGCCGAAGACCTCGATGTGATCAAAGGGACGACCTGGTCGGGCACCTTTTTCGGGCTGCAACTCAGCGATCCCCTGGCGGTTCTTGGCCAGCTGGCGGCGGGTGTCGAACTTTACTGGCCATTTATGCTTACCGCCTTGATCCCGGTCTTGTTCACCCTCCTGCTCGGGCGTTTTTTTTGTGGCTGGATCTGTCCGGCGACCTTTCTCTATGAACTCAATACCAACCTGGCCCTGCTGTTGCAGCGGGCCGGACTGCGTACCGGTCAGCGGCGTTTTGATCTACGCCTGAAGTATCTGGTGCTGGGGGTTGGACTGGTCTTATCGATGGTCACCGGCTCGGTCATGGTCGCGGCCATCTATCCTCCCGCGGTGCTCGGTAGAGAGATCTACTACGTCATCGCCCTGGGGGGATTCGGGGTAGGTGCGGTCTTTTTCGTGCTGACACTATTGTTCGATCTGCTGGTGGCACGGCGTGGTTTTTGCCGCTATCTATGCCCGGGCGGGGCCTTGTATTCTCTGCTGGGCCGCTATCGTCCGGTGCGTATCCAGCGGATCGTAAAGGATTGTAACGATTGCGCCAAATGCAATGCGATCTGTGAGTTCGGTCTCGACCCCCTGCGTGACGGTTTCGGACAGGAATGCAATAATTGCACGGCCTGTATCGCGGTGTGTCCGACCGATGCGCTAAGCTTCAATGTCAGGTTCAAGGATCAGCCCTATCAGGGACCGGGACATCTGGGGCAACGCTACCGAAGGCAGCAACAACGAGTCAACAACCGGCAAGACCGGGAGGAGGCAGCGTAATGCAACGGCGTGGTTTTCTACAAAGAATTACGGTCGGCGGCGGCATGCTTGCCGCGGCCGCGTTGCCCTATGGGCTGGCACGCCTGCTGGCCCCGGCGGTAAAGGCCGAACCTCGTACCCATCTGCGTCCACCCGGGGCGCTTGCCGATGACCCGGCGTTTGTAGAGGCCTGTATCGGCTGCGGTTTGTGTGGCGAGGTCTGCCCGCCCCGATGTATCGAATTCTATGGCCGGGAGGGTGGGGATCTGGTCAATACACCTTATATCAATCCGGAGAACAAGGCCTGTATTCTATGCAATAAATGCATGGAGGTCTGCCCCACGGAGTCCCTCACCGAGATCCCCCTGCGAGAGATCGACATGGGCATCGCGCAGATCGATCGGGCGGCCTGTTACCCCTGGGTAGACAAGGGTATCTGCGGTGCTTGCGTGAGCATTTGTCCTCTAGGTGATCAGGCCATCGGTTTTGAGATGTGGAACCAGTACCGTCCGGTCGTGAAGCAGGGCTGTGTCGGTTGCGGCCTCTGCGTGGAGGTCTGTCCCGAGCCCAGTCTACCGATATGGATCGTGGAAAGATTCGAGGGGACCGTGGCCCGTCATACCGTGTAATTAAGGTGTAAGTTCTTATGCCGTTTATAGCGTTTTTTCTGTTGTTGCTGTGGTGGATGCCCAGCCATGCCCATCATGTCCTGGGTCGGCCGGCCTACAGTCTCAGCGAGGATTCCAATACCCCCCCCAGCATGCAGGTGGAAACCCAGATCGGTGACTATTTCGTGACCTATATGGCCTTCCCCGCGTTTCCCAGCCCCCAGCAACCGGGCCGGGTGAATCTGTACGCCTCTCGAATCGACGATGGCACGCCTTTTGTCGGAGAGGTGAGTTTCAAGGTCCGCGATGCGGGCTGGTTCAGCGGCAATGAGGAGCTCTTGGGGGTGCAGCCGTCGGACGACAATGTGTATCGCCAGGGTTTTATCTTCCAAGAAGAGGGGGATTACATCATCACCGCGGAATTCGAATCCGGGGGTGAACCCTATATCCTCGATTTCCCGCTGCGCATAGGTGAACCGGCGGCGGTGGGTCCTATGGTCATCGCAGCGGCGGTGATACTCATCGTAC
>JBDLIZ010000629.1:0-3677 GCA_039714615.1 Pseudomonadota bacterium
TGCGGAAAAGCCGGATTTGGACAGATTTGTCGATCCTTTTCGTTAAATAGCTATGGCTATTCGCCTCAAAGGATCGACAAATCTGCCTCAAACCGTCTTTCCCTCGCTACGATCGCCTAAGTCCGACAGGCTCCTAGGCGCCTGTTGTCGCGCCTTGAATACGAACGATCGTTCGGCGCCAGTTAGTCAATCTGTGTCGTGCGCATTCCTTGTTGGATGGGGCTGTCGCCAGCCGTATGTACAATAATTGGCCAGCCTTGTCAGGATGGAAGGTTTTTATGGTCGATGATGGATTGTGGTTGAATGTGAAGTTGGTCATAATTATTGCGCTTGGGGTATCGACAGATCTAGGCGCAGAAATGTTGAGAAGGAGAGTGAAATACTCGTAATCCAGCGGCAATATTGTTCATGCGATTGCAGATTATGTGCATGGACCTCCACTTACATGTCAGCTATTTCAAAGCATCTAATACTTAGGTCCTGCAGGCACGATCCTTGCGTGATTTAAGTATTAATCCAGGCGCTAGTTTTCCTATCTTATAACGTCCTAACGCATAGACTAGATGATTTTCACTCCCAAGGGTCGGAAAAACATCAAAATAGCATTTCGTAACTGGCTATGCCGATGTGCACGGACAGGGTAAAGGGAAAAGAGTCTGAACATGTCCATTTCGTTAAAGGTTTAAGTTATGCTGAGTCACCAGTATGATCGATCAAATCCCGACAGTCAGGTTGCGCAGGATGAGCATGAGAAGAATGCGACGGATGAGTCCTTGATCAAGGTCAAGGGCGGATTCGATCCTCTGGCGAGCATATTCGTTGCTCAGCAACATCGTCCTGCTAATCTTCAGGATCTAAATCTACGCACGCTTAGTCCCGTTGAGCGGGCCTTGCTAGTCATCGACGGTACGGTTACCCGATTTCTCGAGTCCTATATGATGGAACCCATCGACATCGTCAGACTGGGAGAAACCCGAGAGTTGCTGAGAAAACCCCATATCTGGCTGGAGTTAGATAAGGGGGAAATGGTGGTTTCGCGTCGCGTACTACTGCGTGGTAAGTACAGTGATCATGTCTATGCGTCTGCCGCCTCTTTAGTTGTTCCATATCGACTGAAGCAGGCTGTGCAGCCTGTAGAGGAGCATATTCCCGAAGGGTTGGGTAGAATGCTTTTGAACGGGCGAACCGAACAATATCGTGAGCTGTTGTGGTATGGCAAGGAGCTGGCAAGTGACCTTCCTGGTGAGATGCGCAGTCTGGCGAGCGAATGTTCCATGGTTCGCACTTACAGGATCATCGTGAAAGGGGAACCGACAATGATGATAACCGAGTGGTTTGAGTTAGGTAGTGAAGGGCTGCCTGTTCAACAATAACCCGAGGACGAAAGTTGATTTACTAACTACATTCGGATTGTCAAACAAAGGAGAATTGTTGTGGGAGATAAGTATGCCGCATCCAGTTTGGTTTCCAATGAGGATGATTCTCTAACGTCTGTTCAATTGAATAAGCTTCAACCCATGTTAGAGGCGGTTCTTCAGAACAACCATTTTTACCGGGAAAAGTTGCATAAAGCCGGAATAAGGGTTGCACAAGATATACAGTCGATAGATGATTTTCGACGGCTCCCATTCACGCTTAAATCCGAGTTATCCCAAGACCAGGCAAAGAACCCTCCCTATGGGACGAATTTGACATTCCCGCTGGCTCACTACATACGCATCCATCAAACCTCGGGGACAACTGGGGAGCCTTTGAAAATGCTGGATACCGCCGAGAGTTGGGATTGGTGGGCAAAATGCTGGACCTCTGTCTATAGGGCTGCGGGAGTTACTGCGGAAGACCGTATCTTTTTTGCGTTCTCTTTTGGCCCGTTCATTGGCTTCTGGAGTGCTTTTGCAGGTGCACAGAAGCTGGGTGCTTTGGCGATCTCCGGCGGTGGGATGTCCTCCCGCCAGCGGGCAAAGGCGATCGAAAATCATCGGGCAACGGTATTGGTTTGCACCCCTACCTATGCGTTGCACCTAGCCGAGGTGGCTCAGGAGGACGGTATCGATACGGCGAATACCAGTATTCGCATTACCATTCAGGCCGGTGAACCGGGGGCCAGTTTGCCGGCGGTTAAAAGGCGTATCGAGCAGGCCTGGGGGGCTCGCTGCTATGATCACGCGGGTTCTACTGAGGTGGGGGCTTGGGGGTTCGAACGTGAAGGTACTCAGGGTCTTCAGCTCAACGATGATGAGTTTATCTTTGAGGTGATCGATCCCGAGACAGGGGCATCGGCTCAAGATGGAGAGCTGGTAATCACTAATCTGGGACGTATCGGGCTGCCGGTCATACGCTATCGAACCGGTGATCGGGTGAAGATGCAATCAATCATGGGTGCCGATGGTCATGTGCAGCATTGGTTGGACGGGGGGGTAATCGGTCGGATTGACGATTTGCTGGTGGTCAGAGGAATAAATGTCTTTCCCAGTGCTATCGAGAATATTGTTCGTAAGTTTCCAGAGGTGGGCGAGTTTGCCGTTGACGTTTACCGGAAAAACGAACTGGATGAAATCGAGATGAGGCTGGAAATAAAGGGGCCTATGCTACAAGAGGTTGCCGCTGCGGTGGCCGAAACAATACATAATAAGCTATCCTTACGCGTCAATACCATGCCGGTAGCATTCGGAAGCTTACCGCTTTTTAATCACAAAGCAAGACGATTCACGGATCATAGAAAGGACGATGGGCTGTTTAGCGGGGCGGCTTAAAAACCGCCAGGATAAAGCGGGATCTTGAAGGGATAGTTACTACCTAGATCCTGTAAGTGGTCGCACACACATAGCACAACCTCTTGATCCGTATAGCAATATGTGCTCCTTTGGAAATCACAATAAGGATTCGCTCAGTCTCAAAATTACTCTACAAATCAATGTCTTGCACTCTGTAAGTACGACCACTTTTCAACCAGACAGCTTCTAAATATCCTCAATCTCTCAACGTGTGAGATAAAAGCATGCGCAGTGTGTATGATTACTCGCTCCTCTGAACGCACTGCAGCGCACTAATCATGGTGACAATAAGAATGCCGATTCGATGAGCCGGCGGAAAAACAAACTTTCCCGGCCAGTGCTTTGGTGGGCGCGTTTTTGGCTGCTACTTTCCGGCCGCGGTATTGGTGGGCGTTTCGCCACCCGAATGGCTGGTCTTTTCACGCCACCGTATAAGGCTCGTCGTTACCTCGCTCGGTTAAGTAAAAGAGGCTATATCTCGCCCAGTGCTTCGTTAAGATGTTGTAGACTCAAGCTCGGGGAGCACATATTCGTTGGGGATAGAGTGATCGTCTACGATGCCGATGGCGATGGTGCGCTGAGCATTGGCAACAAAAGCAGTGTGCATCAGGGAGGGACAATAGAGCTTGGGCAGGGAGGGAGTTTGGCGATAGGTGAAAATAGCCATGTTCAGCCACGTTGTCAGTTTTCGGCATACAAAGGTTCTATAAAGATCGGCAATGGAGTGCAGATTGCTCCCAATTGCGGGTTTTATCCCTATAATCATGGGTTCGCTACAAACTCACCTATAATGAATCAACCGTTGCAGTCAAAGGGTGGAATAGTCGTCGGTGATGATGCCTGGATAGGGTTTGGGGTGGTTGTACTCGATGGCGCCCATATTGGCGAGGGATCGATAATCGG
>JBDLIZ010000630.1:0-3664 GCA_039714615.1 Pseudomonadota bacterium
GGGACCGTCATCCCGCTCGCCGCACGGGAAACATACACCTTGAGGAAACAACCATGCTTCAGCCCAACATCGTCAAATTCCAGGGAAATCGGCTTTCCGAACCCTCCGGTGTCACACCACTTGCTGACGGCCGCTTCCTGGTTGTGAACGACACCTCCGTCAAAAAGGCCCTGTTCGTTCTAAAAACCAAGAAGAACGGCAGGCTCAAAGCTAACAAGCTCAATCTTCCTGACAGCCTAAAAATGGACGACTTGGAGGGCGTGGTCGCCATGGACGGATATTATTACGCCGTCTCGTCCCATGCCGAAGACAAGGATAAGAAAAGACGGATCGTCCGCTTTCGGGTTACGGGCAACACAGCCCATGAGCTGTTGGACGCCAGGGGCTCCCGTCGGTTGAAAGAGCGCATACAACAGGTGCTCAGGGCCAAACATCCCGAATTGAACAAGGCGGACTTTGCTGGGGAGACATTTAACATCGAGGGATTCGCCCAGCATGGCGAAGAGTTCATATTCGGGCTTCGGGGTCCTTTGATGGAAAAATCGGCCTTGATCGTCCGCTCGAACGGACTTCGCGGTTCCTTCGGTAACAGCGCCAACAAATACGGAGTCACCACCGAATTCGAGCCTTTGAATCTGGATGGGGGCGGCATTCGGGCCATGTCGTACATGCCGAATCTAGGGGGCTATCTGATCGTAAGCGGAAAAAGCGTATCCGGAACAAAGACGTTCCCCTGTACGCCGGGCAGCGGTATGAAGTCCAAATTCCTGCTCTGGTTCTGGGATGGCGAAAGCTGCTGCAAAAAGATTCTCTGTTTCAAGAAAAAGCAGGACAAGGTCAAGATCCAACCCGAGGGAATCAGCCCCGCGACCGTGGGCGGTGAACCATCCGTTCTCATCGTGAGTGACGACGGTGATGAAAATGAAGATAGGCAAGCCCGGTATTGGCTGGCCGACCTGGACGAATACAAGAAACTGAAAGCGCAGATTTGACGCGTCATTGGTCGATTTGTTGTAGACCTCAAAGATCGTGTCATCTCGATTGTTATAACCATCCAACCGGGTAACATTGTCAGTCCCCGGTCGGCGGTAGAAGGTGGCGTTGATCTCCACGCTATTGAAGCGGCTGGCGTAATGGTCAAACCATCGGCTGCGGGCCAGACCATCCGGGTAGAACCGGCTTTTCCAGTAATCGTAACTCCAGCCGGACGTGCCGATATAGTAGGGCATGGATCAGGACAGGCTACTCAAGCGTCATGTAATGGTTGCGGCACTCAAGCTCGCGACCACGCACCACGCGTTTGCCAATCAGCGGACCGCGGGTCTCGGTCACGATGGTGTGTTGCGATTCATGGTGATGGTCATCGTAATCGTAGACCACGACCCAGTCACGGGTTCTACCCAGCTCATGCGCCCTTGCGGTATTCGAGTACAGGGCGGTGAAATGCCAGCCATCACGGTTGGTATGCAGTATGGGCAGCCAGGCCGTGCCATCCGGATTGAAGCGGCGTGGCGCAATCTTTGGCAGTTCATCACCGATCGCCTTTTGCCGGTATTCCTCGTCCACGCGCAGCAGCAGGGCAACCGGTGGGACTACGGTTTCTTTGTCGAGGCGGCGTATTCGTCGGCCAAGCATGTTGCCAAGCGAGGCACGGATGGATTCAGCGCGCCGGCGGCCTACACCCGGGACCGTTTCCAGCCGCCCGTCATGGGCGGCCACCTCCAATGCCTCCAGGTTTTGCACCTGCAATACATCGTGGATACGGTGGGCCAGTTCCGCACCGACACCGGGTAGGGTCCGAAACAGCCTTTCCGGTTCCAGTGTGCCACGCAGATTTTCCAGGCGGCTCGAGCGCCCGGTCGCCAGCACTTCAATAATCAGCCGGGAGATGCCCTTGCCGATGTTCGGCAGTGCGGTCAGGCCGTCGATCCCTTCGCGGGTGTACAATGTCTGCAGGTCTTCAGTCAACTGCTCGGCCGTATCCGCCGCCCGGCGATAGGCATTGGCGCGGAAAGACTCGGCCCCCTGTTGCTCCAACAGATCGCCGATTTCGCGCAGAATACCGGCGACTTCTTCATTCAGCCTGGAGTGCATGATCTGATAACACAGAGGTAACAACGGCATGTGCCACGCGGTAGTATTCCATAATATCAACATCCATGGCGACCCCCGCAAATGCAGGACTGGATCGTCTGGACCGGCATGTTGGATAGCGCTTTGGTTTTCAATTGTAATCTTGACCCGTCCCGATGAGGCGTGAGCAGTGCAGAGGCGAACATTTCTCAAAATACTCGGTGCAGGGACCGCTGGACTCTGTACCGATGGCCTGGCAGTGGGCAATAATAGCACCATGGCAGATCAAACCAGAAATTGCGCTTGCGGTAAATGCATCAGGCTGTTTCTCAGCGGTGATGTCATGACCGGCAGGGGAATCGATCAAATACTGCCACACCCCGGCAAGCCGCAACTCTACGAGTCTTATATGAAATCCGCCAAGGGTTATGTAGAGATTGCAGAGCAGGTCAACGGCCCTATTGAGAAACCCGTCGCTTTCGATTACATCTGGGGCGATGCGCTGGCTGAACTGGATTATGCAGCACCGGACCTCCGGCTGATCAATCTCGAGACAGCCGTTACCGCCAGCGAAGATTTCTGGCCGGGGAAAGGCATCAACTATCGCATGCATCCCGCGAATCTTCCCGCGATTACTTCTGCGAAGATCGATGGCTGCATTGTGGCCAACAATCATGTCCTGGACTGGGGATATGACGGGCTGGTAGAGACACTGGAAACACTCGACGGTGTCGGCATCAAGGCAGCGGGTGCTGGCCGTAACCGGGAGGAAGCTGAGGCGGCGGTTGTGTTTGAATTGCCGGGAAAAGGACGGGTGCTGCTTTTTGCCTATGGCCACATATCGAGTGGTGTTCCCTGGGATTGGCGTGCAACGGAAAACCAGCAAGGTGTGAATGTCCTGGATAATCTGTCAAATGAAGCGGTTGCCAGGGTTGTCGCCCAGGTGTCAGCCATAAAGAAGCCGGGGGACCTGGTGGTGGTCTCTATCCACTGGGGCGGTAACTGGGGCTATGAGATACCCGGGGATCATCAACGCTTTGCCCATCGGCTTATCGATGAAGCCGGGGTGGGCATCGTGCATGGCCATTCCTCACACCACCCCAGGGGGATCGAGGTCTATCAAAATCATCCCATCCTCTATGGCTGTGGTGACTTTTTAAATGATTATGAAGGTATCAGGGGCCATGAGAATTTCCGCAACGATCTGACACTTATGTACCTTGTAACACTCGATGCAACAACCGGCAGGCTGGTAGAACTGAAGATGGTC
Source organism: Pseudomonadota bacterium (assembly GCA_039714615.1). GTDB lineage: Bacteria > Pseudomonadota > Gammaproteobacteria > JAAEPA01 > JAAEPA01 > JAAEPA01. Next base: position 3,344 of record JBDLIZ010000630.1, read on the forward strand.
CCGTTTCAGATAAGGCGCTTTACTTTACATCACCCATCAGAACATGACCAATTATGGATGCTGCAGACGATGAATCGGGAATGTGCAGTGTTTGGTGCAAACGTGACCAGTGGTGAGGATGGTCACCTTGAGCTTTCGTGGGGCTAAAAAACCCCGATTCCAGACCGATGCCTAACGTGATTGACAACTCTGTTTCAAGTGCTGTTTTTTTCAACGTCATGTATAACGAATAAGGTTAGATTGTGTGAGCAACGCGAACCACAATCTGAACCGTTTGTTGGACAAGCCCGCCGGAAACCAATCGAGTGACTTATTATAGAA
>JBDLIZ010000631.1:0-3662 GCA_039714615.1 Pseudomonadota bacterium
TACATCGGCCAGCCTCCACTTTATAAAATAAAAAAAGGAAAACAAGAATACTACGTGAAAGATGATGCGGAACTCAATACTCACCTCCTGCGCTTGGCGCTTGATAATGCCAAACTTTATTTGGATGCTGAATCCCCACCTATTAGTGGATTGGCCCTCGAAGAACTAGCAAAAAGTTATAATTCCGCTATGAATGCTGTTAATCGCCTGGCCCGTAAGCATGATCGGGAGATTTTGGAAAACGTGCTTTTTATCCCCCCCTTGAAACACCCTGTTGATCAACAAAATTTAACTCAATGGTTAAATATCTTAATGACCAACTTAAATGCGCGACAAACTAAAGGAACACATTTTTCGTTTTCATTAGCAGAAAATCTAGATCAGGATGCTTTGTTGACCATAACTAAATGGACCTATGGTATGACGGTCGATGATGTGTTCGTAGATAAATTCTTTAATTCGGCTGATTTTAATATTATTCGTAATACAGCCGAGCGTCTGAATGGCTTGCTGAATGAAAAGGCTTACGTCAAAAGGGGCGACCGTAGTCATCCAGTTGCAGACTTCCGGGAGGTGATGACATGGTTAATGGCTCAGGCTGTGCGGGGTCAAAGCATACAGCGGTACAAAGGGCTAGGTGAGATGAATCCGGATCAATTATGGGAAACGACTATGGATCCAGAGTCTAGACGTCTGATGCAGGTTAAGATCGAGGATGCCGTTGCAGCGGATGAGGTTTTTACCATGCTAATGGGCGACCAGGTCGAACCTAGGCGTAATTTCATAGAAACTAATGCACTCACTGCTCACAATATAGATATTTGACGTAATTTATTTTTAATAAACATCATGAAATGAAGGTAGAGTATGAAGGAAGTCACCAGTTTGGTTTATCGTTGTTAAACATCTTTTCGTCAGAATGTACTCTCCAATCTGTTAATTATCATTGTGTGCCAATTAAACTATAAACACTATCAAGGTAGTCGCTGACACGGGAAATTTATTCTCTGTCCCGTGTCAGGTGGGGTGTAGATCTCCCCGCAATCCCTTAATGGATTTACCTGAAATCCAATCAATTTGCAGCCATCAAATTTGATGGCAAACTTGTCGTAATTAATAACCACTAGCTCTTACAATGAAATGAATATTAATCAGAAATGTATTTTGTTCATTGTCGCCTTTTTCCCCCTGTCCGGGAGCCTGTGCGCACAAGAAACTCAATATGTAACCGATCGCCTGCAGTTGGGACTCTATGCCGATGAAAATGCTTCGGGAAAACGAATCTCTATTTTGGAAAGTGGTGTTCAGCTTAAGGTATTGGAGCAGAAAAAAAACTATACTAAGGTTGAAACGGGCGAAGGCGCTAAAGGATGGGTTAAATCAGCATATTTGATTAGCGACGAACCGGCTAAGGTCATGCTTGCAAGGTTGGAACGGGAAAACGATAAGCTCCTCTTGGCTCTCGAAGAAAGCAAACGAAAACAATTCAATTCAGTATCCTCGCCTACTGAAGATATAATTTCATTAAAACGAGAACTGGAAGAAAAAAATAAGGTACTTCAACAGGCGCAATTCCAGATCAATGATTTGAATCGCTCGTTAGCCCAATCACAAATGAGTTCTGATTGGTTGGAAAATCTCAAGATTTATTTTAATCCCCTTGGCTGGTATCTCATGGCCCTGCTGAGCCTATTTTGCATCGGGATTATTCTGGGTATACGGATTGTCAATAATCGTATCCACAAAAGATTTTACGGTTTTAAGTTAGCTTGATCATCCAGTACCAGTCCATCTCATCTCGCTACGATCGCCTAAGTCCGACAGGCTCCTAATCAATGGACCTGCCTCAGGGTGGCAAGATCTTGCTTAGGAATGCGGACGAAATAAGTTGACCATCTGGCGCCGAATGATCGTTCGTATTCAAGGCGCGACAACAGGCGCATAGCCTAGCTATGTAACTGTAGTCGCAACACCGAATATGGGCGATAAGGCTAGCCAGTTGGGTAAGTTATTTCGGTAGCATTCCTTAGCTCAAACTCTCATATCAACCTGCTGTTAGCAGAGTACATTCAGTACCCAGCTCGATCATCGCAATAAGCCTGAATGATATTCGGCTTAGTCTTTCCTTCCCGTCTGTTCCCAAGTATGCAGCTTTGCCCATCCCTGAGAAGAACTCCCATATTTGTTAAGATTGCAGCGTTTATTCGAGGATTCTCCCTACCTTTAGTAAACTGTAAACTTCCCCGCTGATCGACTAATAATAAAATGAAAATAGCCTCTTGGAATGTGAATTCACTGCGTGTCAGATTACCTCAAGTCTTAGAGTGGGTAGCCCGTTATCAACCCGATATATTGGCTTTGCAAGAAACCAAATTGACGAACGAAATCTTTCCCTTGGCCGACATTGAATCGGCTGGTTACCATGCGGTGTATTCTGGACAGAAGACTTACAATGGTGTGGCTATCTTATTCAAACAAGCTTGCCAGGATGTGGTCACCGACCTGCCTGGGCTCGATGACCCTCAACGGCGAATCCTAGGAGTGACCGTGGGTGATATACGAGTATTGAATCTCTATGTGGTGAATGGTTCTGAGGTCGGGTCCGAGAAATACCGCTATAAGCTTGAGTGGTTGGATTGTGTTACGGATTATATCAAGGGCCAGTTGCAGCATTACCCCCATTATATCGTGCTTGGGGATTTTAATATTGCTCCGGATGATAGGGATGTGCACGATCCCGGGCGATGGTATGAAAGAATATTGTGCAGTACGCTAGAACGTGCTGCATTGAATAAAATCCTAGAACTGGGTTTCAAAGATAGTTTCAGGTTGTTCGAGCAACAACCCAATAGCTTTAGTTGGTGGGATTATCGCGCGGCGGGATTTCGTCGCAATGCGGGACTTAGAATCGATCTGATATTAGCCAGTGATTCACTAAGTCGACGATGTGTGAGCGCTGAGATCGACAAGGAACCTAGACGTTGGAAACGTCCTTCAGATCATGCCCCAGTAATGGCTACTTTTGAATTGACAGGACAATGAAATATAAAGACCTAAGAGATTTTATACGAATACTCGAAACTAAGGGTGAACTGAAGCGCATCACCATCGAGGTTGATCCATACCTGGAAATCACCGAAATCTGCGATCGTACCCTGAAAATGGGTGGACCGGCCTTATTGTTTGAAAATCCTAAGGGGTCGGAGATCCCCGTGTTAGCAAATCTCTTTGGAACGACGGATCGGGTGGCCATGGGAATGGGTGTGGAAAACGTGGAGGCGTTGCGAGAGATAGGTCAATTATTAGCACTGCTCAAACAACCTGAACCCCCTAAGGGCCTGAAAGAGGTTTGGCAGAGCTTGCCGATTTTCAAAAAGATTTTAGATATGGCACCTAAAACCCTGCGTGAGGCACCCTGCCAGGAGATCGTCATTGAAGGTTCTAACATAGACCTTCATCGTTTCCCCCTACAGACTTGCTGGCCGGATGACGCGTCACCCTTGATTACCTGGGGTCTGGTCATTACTCGGGGACCTCGCCAATCCAGGCAAAACATGGGAATCTATCGTCAGCAGTTCCTCGGTCACAACAAACTCATAATGAGATGGTTGGCTCACCGGGGAGGGGCATTGGATTTCAGGGATTGGTGCGAGTCTCATCCA
>JBDLIZ010000632.1:0-3659 GCA_039714615.1 Pseudomonadota bacterium
GTGGCCAATTGGGGTTTTTATAAAAACCCGAACTGGAATGAGACGGCCTCGGCACCAGGATCGATCACCTCCAGCACCACCTGCACCGGCGACTGCGGGGGCATACCGGGCTCAGTATCGACATCATTACCAAGGTATTCCGCAGAACTGAAACGCCGCATGGCAACGGGATCGCCGGATTTATCGGTGAAACTGACTTCAAACAGCGGGTAAGGCTGAATATATTCAGCTCGATTCTCAAAGGTGACATTGATCAACAGTGCATCTTCTGCAACCGGATGCTTGCGGACATCACGCTCAACAATCCCAATACTGGCCAGATTCACACGCATTGGCAGCTCACAATGAATGACCTCGCAAAACTGTTCCATCTTCGAACGCCAAACATTATTTGCCACCAGCATGTCACGATGAAAATATACCCATTGCAGCCCCAGCAACAGCACTAACAAACCGGCAACCAGGCCACTGCCAATATCGGCCATTGACACCGTCCGGTTCTGCCAGTCCTGTGTGGATGACTGCTTCTCGGGACGCGACTCCGCAGTCACCTCCCAACCTGTATCTTCATCGTGTCCAGGTATTTCAAGAGACGCGTATCGGCTGCTAACTTTCTCTGACTGAGTACCTGCAGCACGCTGTGTCTCAACCACACTGCGCGCAGCAGCAAGATCCTCAAAGAGGTAATCGATTGCCCGGTAAACCTGTCGGCATTCACCACAGCGCAACTGGCCTCCGGCCTGGTCGAGGTGATCTGACGTAACCTGATAAATAGAAAAACAGTGGGGGCAATAGGTGTACATGGAGAGAGTGTACGCTTTTACGTTGCAAGAAGTGAACAGGTACTGGTTAATCCTTATAATAGTAGATATTCTGCTCACAGAAATACACGGCAATACTTCTGGCAATATATTTTATTTTTCCGTGTTCTTCCGCGGATTCCGTGGCCATTAATATGTTTAAAACAGCCTAATGACATCCTCCGCAACAGAAACAACAAGCATATCCATCAGCAAAAAAGAGAAGCTGCTGCTTGCTCTACTGTTAGTGCTTGTCGTGCTTGCCTTTCACCAACTGGTCATCGGGGAAGCGGTAGCACACTTTATGCCGACGGTCGTGGGCGCGTTCTTCTCTGTCTCCGGCATGTCCCCACAGTTTTTATACGTGCTTGTTATTGGGCTATTCATCATACGCCGTAAAGATATTGCCAAGGCCTACCACGGCAAGGGCGAACCCTGGTCGGCAATGCTGTTCCTGGCGCCGGGTGTCGGTTTGTTTCTATGGGGTCATTTTGTTGGGGTCATGGACATCATCCACGTGTCATTCATCCTGGTAGGCTTTGGTGCAGCCCGGCTTCTGTCCGGCAAGCGATTGACGCGGTCGATCCTGCCACCTGTGCTGATTCTAGTGCTGGCCACACCCTTGCCTGCAGCACTCATTAACCAGATGATTTTCCCCATGCAACTCTGGGACACGGGGCACAGTGTCTGGTTGCTCAACGCCATTGGCATACCGTCCCTGGCCAAGGGCGACATGATTTCCATGGCCGAACACAGCACCCGGTTCGCGGAGTCCTGTACCGCTCTGGGATTCGTAAAGTGGCTGACAATATTTGCCCTTGCCTATGTGTACATCTTCCGAATTACACGCTGGCACGCGGTCCTGCTGGTGATGTCTGCGCCCTTTATTGCCTATACAGTCAATATCTTCAGGGCCTTCACCCTGGTGCTCAACCCCGAGCAGGAAGTGTTAACCCTTCATACCTTGCAGGGCGTCGTCTTCTTCATGATCGGTTTTTCCCTGTTGTACGCGGTTGATAATGCGCTGATGCGATATTTTGGTAATAGCAGCGGGGAACAAAAAGAAGCATTCCCTGTGCCGGGTAATGATGAACCTGCAGGGCAGAAGCAGGGAAAACTGTATGTGCTTGCCACGATATTTGTGGCGCTCTCTATCATTTCGTTCATGATGCCCACATGGTCCCCACCGCCCACAACCGCGCATCCGGGCATCAGGCTCGCGGAGGAACTCGGCAAGTGGGAAACCATTGAGAATATACCGGTTAAATATTCCTTCCTCGGGTCAGTACGCTACTCATCCACGCTTTATCGTGACTACAAAAGGGCGAAAGAGGGAATCACCATCTTTGTGGGTACGGATGACCGCTTGCGGCGCCATCGCAGCCTGCTGTCGGATAAGAATGCCTACCCGGATGGAATGGGCCTGGAACAGGAGCGATCAATTGTCGACCTTGGGCCGGATATCGGTCACGCAGTCGCGACCGTCATTGACAATGATGCCCAGCGTTTGCTGACTTACTACTGGTATGAGGGCATTGATAGTGTGGGCAAAGAGATTTTATACGCATTACTGGCCTTGGACCAGTCCCCGTTTCGCCGGGAAAAGCAGGCGAGGGTGACTCGCCTGACCACCTATGTCGAATTGATTCCAGAAGGACGTATGCGCGCGGACGAAAGGCTGCGCGACTTCCTGCAGGAAATGGAAAACTCCAGATGATTCATTACGTCCCACTTTTCTCCAGGAGCATCTGCGACATTTCTGACACGCTGATTGCCTCCACACCTTCGGAAACCGGGTAACGCTCGTCGCCAGTATCGACCACAAAACTGCGCTCCGGCTTAATGTCTTATATGGCGCCAGGATTCAGCAGCGAGTGTTTTCCGTTCGCTGAAATACTTTATTTTGGTTATGCGGTTAACCATATCGCTACGGCAAACGCGATTGCCAAACGACTGGGTTTCTGGATTGATGAATAATTGCTACAACACAAACTGTATCTGCTTCAGTAAGAAAATATGCCGCGTAGGGAAAACGACAAATCAGAATCCTTCGCACACCATCATAAACCGGTTGATAGATGTCCGGATTGCTTTGTATGCGATGCAGGGCGGCATCAAGCTCCAATATAAACTCTACACCTAAGCCCGGAAACTGGTCTTCATATCACCTTGCTGCTTCGTCCGCTTCCTGCGCTGCTTGTAGCTGTATGATTAGTTTTTTCAACGTTTCCGTAGCTTGCTAAGGAGTTCTTCTCGAACTTCCCCCCAAGGGCGCCCGGGATCAGGATTTTCTCTATAAGCTTTCAGCCTATCATCCAGAATGCGCTTGTGTTCTTCCGGGACCGGTATTGATTGTGAATGATTCGTGATGTAGTCCCACAGATCCTGAACATAGCGAATCCTTTCCCCTACAGGAAGAGACTCGAATTCTGGCGGAACCGATTTTAATGAATAACCCATGGTCTTAATTATAATGCTAAAAGCGGGGTGGTGACAAAACGCAATTCACTACGCCCCACTCTCCCGTGCAAGTGTTGTCTTCCCAACCTAGCGTGGGCCAATCAGTGCGACCGCAGCTTGTCGGTCAAGCCCATCGGTAACCTGTTATTTAATCCTGCGTTCTATCATCCTTGTGTTCTGTAATTACTATTTTCAATTTGCAATGATAAACCCTCCATTAAGAAACGATCTTTTCTCCAGGAAAGCTTTCAAAATCTGACATGCCCTTACCAAACAATTTGTAACTTGTTATTTTTACAGGATTATAGTTATATCCAAGAAACTTATTACTGCTGTAGGATGTGGTGAGGTACGAACCGCATCGTTCTCGACAGATACGGTTCGCAAGCTCACCAGCAT
>JBDLIZ010000633.1:0-3652 GCA_039714615.1 Pseudomonadota bacterium
TGTATTCACTGCGTGTCCTGCAACCGCGCCCCAGATACGCCCGGTACTTATGGACAATCTCAGCCGTCAGAGTAGCTGAGTATCAGGGGTAATCAGGAATCCTTAAGCTGACTGACCACAGACGCCGCGAGGATGACTCCGGCAACCTTATCGTTACCGGAGAAAAGTGGTTGAACCTGGCTTATAGCAAGTTTTACTGCTGCCGTTGGGCCTTGCGCGCGGAGAACTCTTCCGTGCTGACGGTTCCATTTCCATCGCTGTCCAGCTCATCGAATGATGGTGCATTGGCCCGATTTTTCATCGGATATCCCTGCTGCGACCTTTCGGCCATCCGCTTAGCATGCGCTTCCTCAAATTCCTGCGCGTCGACTCCGCCATCGCCATTGAGGTCGAAGTCCGCAAAGGCGGGTTTGTTTCTACTCCTGTCCAGCTCCATACTTCGATCCATGCCATGCGCCTTACCCGTCATGCGGCGATACTCCATCTGGGCCCGCTGGCCAGCGGACAGTTCAGCCGGGGTCAACTGTCCATCCCCATCGGTGTCGAATGCAGGAAAACTGGGCGCGTCGGCAGCGCCATACATGGGCCTGTCTTCAGCGGCCCGTTCCGCCATGCGCGCCCCGCGAACGGTATAGAACTCATCTTCACTGACGAGGCCGTTGCCGTCCTGGTCGAAGGCAGTGAAGGGAATGGGGCCACGGGGGGGAGCGGACTCAGCCAAGGCGCTGATGGGTAATAATCCGCTCATCAAGATGAGCAACAGGCCAACGGAATTCGTTTTAGGTAACCGATTCATGATTCACCTCCACGGGTGTTATTGAAAGGCCCGAAATCAGCTCAACCGTGACCATGGAACTCAGTGGAAGTGACTCCGGTGGGGGCATAGGTCAATCCTTAGTGGCTTCGCATAGGCGTCAAGTTCCAACGAAGCAACTTCTTAGTCCAATACTTCCTATTCAGGCAGGTTATGGCGTATTAATTATCGGCGGATGTCTCTGTAGCCGTCGCCTTGGGTCCCTCTTTGAGCACCAGATCGTCGGGGGCTGGAAAGCGCTTTGCCAGTCCATCCGGCACCTCCCCACGGCCCGCCTGATAGATCGAGCTCGATTCCAGCACAAAGCAGACCATCACGGTAATCAGCACCGGCACGGCTGCCACCCGGGAGAGGGCCAGCATCATGATATCACTCTTCGAGCTGCCCGAGGTCGCGAGAAAGGCAAGGCCAAGGATAGAAGCGGTGATCAGATAGCCGATCATCAGGATCCTGGTCCGATTTGCCGAAAGCCGCCAATGGACTGAGACAAACCAGGGATCCCGCACTTTGCCCTTGTGGGCACGCATCCAGACAAACCCAATGAAGGAGAGAGAGAGGGCCAGAGGGACGAGAAAACCCAGCATGCCGATATCCAACACGATCGAGGCCGGTGCCGCCAGCAGATGAAAGGCGACCAGATTCATCATCGACAGTTCGTGGGGGGTCTTGGCCCGTCTACGGGTGACATCGTCGATCTCGAACAACATGAGTTTGGCTCCGTTTCGCTGACTGAGGGCAAGCTAATTACTATTTCACAACGAGACCGTTAGAATCGTTGACATTACGCAAGCATCATTTGAAACCAGCATATCAATGAACATCATCGGATTCGATATCGCCCAACTGACACAATTGCTTATCGACACCGCCAATGAGGAGTTGATACCACGCTACCAGCAGACCGAAATCAGCACCAAGGCTGACGGCACTTTGGTGACGGCTGCCGACCTCGCAATTCAACAGCGCATCGGCGCCGCACTTGCCAAACTCTATCCTGACATCCCCTTGCTCGGCGAAGAGATGTCCGCCGAGGAGCAGCAGCGGGTGATGCATGAATCCAACACCGGCTTCTGGTGTCTCGATCCGCTGGATGGCACCAGCAATTTTGTCGCCGGCATGCCCTGTTTCGCCATCTCCCTCGCCTATGTGCAACAGGGAGAGACCCGGCTGGGCATCATCTATGATCCGATCCGCCAGGAGTGTTTCCATGCCCAAATCGGCCAGGGCGCCTGGCTGAATGAGCGCCGGCTGAAGCTCGATCAGAGCGTCTCGGAGCTCTCCGATACCGTTGCGATGGTGGATCTGAAACGGCTTCCGGCGACCCTGGGCTGCAATCTGGCAACCCATCCTCCCTACCGCTCACAGCGCAGTATTGGCAGTGTGGCGTTGGACTGGTGCTGGCTCGCGGCCGGCCGACTGCAGCTCTATCTGCACGGGGGGCAGCGCCTGTGGGACTTTGCCGCGGGCAGGCTGATCTTAGCCGAAGCGGGTGGAGTATTCAGTCTGGCTGACGACATCGACCGGTCGGCCCCCTATACCCAGAACCTGCAACCCAAGGTCGCAATGGCAGCCGTCAATCGGACGCTCTTTGAATTGTGGTCTGACTGGATTGAGCAATACAATAAGATCTGATGGCCTGAAAAACAGGTGTTTCCCGGAACTCGCTATGCGCAATGTCTTGCGAGCTTAATTATAGGTTGACCAGAACACAAAAAGCCTTAAACTAGCGCGCTCTCAACGGAGCGGTAGTTCAGTTGGTTAGAATACCGGCCTGTCACGCCGGGGGTCGCGGGTTCGAGTCCCGTCCGCTCCGCCATCTCCCCTCATAGATTAACATCTCAGAATTCATCGTCCGCAACACTCTGCATCATTGCCGGATCACCTGGGCGGGTATCAGCATATAAATTGATGCCAAGCCAGCGCTAGCTCCTTACCTGTCGGGGTCAGGAAGTAATCATAACCTTTGCGGCCCCGTTGCGCCCTGCGAACAACTATCCCTGCACCTTCCAACTGTTTGAGCCGCTTGGTCAGCAGCGATCAGGCCGGATATACGAGAACAATCCTGTCCCTGTCACAGGGATCAGAAATGTCTCGCACGCCGGAATGAGACTATATACGGGGACTAAGCGCCCTCGCTTCGCTATCCATGGCGTACAGCGCTAGCTACGCCTTCTGGCTACACCAACCAGTCCAAGCAAAGCCGAACCGAACAGCCAGGCTGCCGCGGGTATTGGAACTACGGTTGTTACATGGCTTACTTTGCCAATGTTGACTATCTCTATGCCAGCATCCCCTATTATTAAGTTGATATATGCCCAATCAAGGCTCTCATTGTTCTCATAAACAAATGCGTTTAATGTCGTCCCATCAAGATTGCCTGTTTTGATCAGGAAATGAGTCGACTCGGGAATCATCATGGCATAGGTTGTAGCCACCCCATCATCATCAACTTCCTCAAATGCGAGTCCGCTATTGGTGCTGATTTGCACTAACATATCCTCGGTAATTCCATCGACCCCGGCACTAGTAAAACAAGCCAGTTCCTCGGTCGGGCCTGAGTTCTCTAAAGTACAGCTACCGAGATAACTATCAAGGGTTCCGACTGTAGCTACTGTGGCGGCCTGGGTCTGTCCGGCCATCACGAGAGTGAAAAGAAACAAAACCGATAAATAAGTACATTTTAATCGCAAAATTGGCATAACCCTCTCTCCCAAAAACATTTAATTATTCTTCGAATGTAACGGAAATATTTTTGTGTAAGTTAGTTCCATTACGGCCATGGATTAAAAAGCAATAATCGGACCAACGTCAATATCATTATGTTTTTATTAATATAAT
>JBDLIZ010000634.1:0-3644 GCA_039714615.1 Pseudomonadota bacterium
CGGGACTAAGGGCGGTGTGAGGTCGCTCCAGGAAGGTAAACTGCGGGGCTGCGAGAAGAAGGCGGGCGAACGCGAGGAGTTGCTGCTCATCAAGTGAAAGCAGGTCTTTCCAGTCCTTCTCGATATCTAAACCACCTGCCCTCTCCAACACGCGCCGTAGATCCAAGCGGTGAAACACCTTTAGAATTTGTTCATCGCTGATCAAATTTTCCGGTCCGGTCTGCAGCAGTAATTCCCGCAGTGTGCCTGGAGGGAAATATGACTGTTCGGGTAGAAAGAATATATTGTCTAACGTGGGACGAACAATGCGCCCCTCACCGGCATCCCAAACGCCGGCAGTGGCTCGAAACAAAGCCGCCTTAGTCGTGTTGCTAGGACCTGTTATCAACACTCGCATCCCGTGCGAAATCGACACCGAAAGCTCTTTTACCAAGGTACGGTTATCTCTCGTAGAACGCAGCGTCAGGCGCTCGAAATCCAGGCGCCCCTCTTGTTCGCGAATCTCGATGGGGGATACCACACTGGGCGATAACTGTTCCTTCATCTCCCCTCGCAGCACGCTAAGACGTGCGAGGACTGCGGTATAGGAGGAAATAGACTGAAACTGATTGACCACGAGTGAGAATGCACCCAACAGATGCGAGAACGCCATAGCAGACTGAGTAACCACACCGAACTCGACTTCTCCACGGATAAAAAGAGGCGCGACGATCAAGGCCGGAATGATCTGGATCAACCAATTGTACCCCGTTGTAAAAAAGCTTAGATTACGGTTTACGGTAATGATCCTTCTAAAATTCACCGTCAAGTCATTCAGATGGCGTAACAGCCGGGTCCTGAGTAGTTCCTCCCGATTTAGCATCGCCACCGACTCGGCGTTCTCACGAACATGGATCAGGTCAGTCCGAAAATTGGCCTCTTTGTCGAGTTGATCATAGTTCAGCCGGACCAAGGGGCGCCCGACAAGGATCGTCAGGAAAGAACCCGCTGCTGCATACAAGACAGAGACGACGAACAGCAAAGGGCTGATCGACCATAGCACTCCAGCAAAAGCCACCACGGTAATACTGCCGTTGAGGATCATCAACACAAAGGAAAGTGTGTTGACGGTTAAGGTTCGAATGTCTTCAGCGATACGCTGGTCCGGGTTGGCGATCTCATTATTTTCAGTTGCATCAAGATGGTAGTAGGTGCGTTTTTCAAGATAGCGGATGACGGCCCGCCGGGTGAGCCATTCCCGCCAGAGCAGACCGAGGCGCTCCTCGATGAAACGATAAAAGACCGATACCAAGGTGCTGGCCGCAAACACAGCAATGTAGAGGGTGGCCAGCCAGATGAAATCCGCCATTTCGCGATCTGCGATGGCCGTCATAAAGTCGCGGCCAACATAGCTGTTAACGACGTTCAACCCACTGATACCAAATAAAAGGGTGATCAGTAGTGAGAAGTGTATCTTGGCTTTTACACCGACCTCTGAGCCCACCAAGTTCTTGACTGATTCTGCAAATTGAACCCAAGTCTGGCGATTAATGGGAACTCCTTTTGCACTCATGGTTGCATCTCCATTGGAATTATTTTTGTGGCTAGGAGGAGAAGGTCTGCATCTTGAGGGTTGGGATTTCTGCGAATTGGGTATGTATCATTCGCCTCCCTCCATGGATTCGAGTCGATTCATGGTTCCAACCATGCGCGACGCCATGATGCGGGCGATATTGACCATGAAGCGCGCACCAACCTTAGAGTCTTCGTTGAGCAGTCGTTCGACGAAACGGCGGCGCAACACGAGCAGGCGAGCCGGCGTGAGCGCACGGACATCAGCCGTGCGCCGGCCGGGGGTGGTGAACAGGGCGAGCTCTCCCAGGGGCTCTCCCGGGCCCAACCGGGCGATAAAATGGCCTCCGCGGCTGATCTCCATCTCACCCTCCAGTATCACATACAGCTCCCGGTCTACCAAGCCGCGGCGCAGCAACAGATCGCCGGCTTTGGGCATGACCAGCATCCCGTACCGGGCCAATAGACGCGCCGCTCGCCGGGGCACACCCTCGGTAAGCGGCTGTCCAGCCACAAAGAGGGGCTCGATGGCACGCAATACGGTCCGCCAATCCACCTTAAAAGGGGCGACATGATCACCGATACGGTCGCGAAACCGCACCATGTCCAGTGGGGGGTGGCGACCGGGTCCGAACGCGTCCGCGACGAGGAATCTGAGCGGTGAGCGGACCCGACGTAAGAACTCGATGTCTGAACAGACTGCGATGAGTGGCACCCGCAGGCCATCAGCGGTCTGCAGCAGACGCCCGGCGTAGGGCTGCATGCCGAACCTTGCGTATCGGCTGATGAGCCCGGGCGCCGCATACGAAAAACCGAACCGGATCCCTCGTTCAACCGCGCCATAGCGGTAACAGGCAATTCCCATGGATAAGGCAAGCATCGAGCCTCGTGCGCCGAGATCCAACACCAGCCGCGTACACTCGCTGAGGGACTCGATATCCAACTCGGGAAAACGATCTAGCGAGTACCGCTCTCGAAAGGACTCCGGCACCTCTCCCGGCAGGTACAGATCCGCACGCATGGTACCCGTGGGGGCTTGCGGCGGACCCGTGTAAAAAATCACCGAGTCATCACGATCATCCTCTGGATCATGAACCTCGCCGCACCCGTGATCAACACCCGAGACGTGTCGCTTACCGAGCTCCTCGATATAGATACGATAGCGAAGGCGAAACACGGCCCTTCGCTCCGCCTCGGTCTCGGCACGGTGCACCGGGAACCACCAGGAAATCAAGCGATCGAGCATGGGGGCCTCGGCTGGGAGGGCTGGCGTTCCATGGATAGACGTCCCAAAAGGGACTAATCTTAATCATATGATATCTAAATTCCATATCCCCCCTGCCCTCACCCCGGAATTCCTCATCGGGAATTTCGAGCCGATCTATCTCCAGCTCTATCGCCAAGGCGATGAATAAGAACTTTAAACAGCCTTTTTTATGAAACGGCAAAGTACTGAAAGTCCGCAGAGCGGTCAATTATGCGGGTTATCGGTCTGAAATCGGATTTTTTCTCCCTTGAAGCGGACCGTGTGTCAGTAGTTGTGAAGAATTTTTGGATATCGAGCAGGCAACGGCTATAGGGGATTGCCGGCTCGGGAACTGAACCGGATTGATTTGGGTATTGGTATGGAATCATGCCGTTTCGAAGAGGTCGAGAGACCGTGGCGGGTGAGCCGCGATTAAGCAGCGAACAACAAGCCAGGATGGCTTGGCTGGACAGCAAGCAGAGCAGGGATAGCGTAGCGAAGATGGCGGTGCCGTAACACTCGGCCCAGCACTTCGGATAGTCGTACAGGGCGGTATCGGCCTTGGGGATAGCGATGGCGGACATGGGTGATATTTCCTGATGTTGCATGGTCTCGACAGGTGTTGTGCTATCCATAAGGATAGCAGCCTGACGTGCAGAAACAGCGATTGACCGCGGCGGCAGACAGCGAAGCTGAATGGGTCCTTAATAGGCGCTGTTGCGGGTGAGATGATCCAGGCTTGCCTGCTGGTCCTCAAGGTCAAATTCGAGGTCAACGATCTCGTCTTCGACGCTGTGCATTTCCTGCTGCAGTTCGTTAAGCTCGTAGAGAATCATTACCCGCTGAT
>JBDLIZ010000635.1:0-3641 GCA_039714615.1 Pseudomonadota bacterium
TGTAGCCCACCTCGTATGGCCTCCGCTAGATAGGCGGCAGCAAACAGAATCATGCCCACTTGAGCGCGCAACAGCTTGTCGATCGTCAACCCTTCTGGTAAAAACAACGGAAACATAACCGATGCCATAAACAGAACACTCACCAGCGGTACACCGCGTATGAGTTCGATATATCCAACGCAGATCGAACGTATGGCCGGCAACCTAGAGCGACGCCCAAGCGCCAAAAGGATGGCAAAGGGAAAGGAAAAGATCATGCCGACTACCGCAAGGATAAGGGTCAGTGGTAAACCGCCCCAACGTGCATTCTCGACAAACGTCAATCCAAATACCCCTCCCCACATCAAGAGCGCACACATCGCCAGCACCACAGCCCAAACGATGACCAACCATGGCCGCCAGAAGCGGGGCTCGCAACTGCATCCAAGCATTACAATAAACAGTAGAGTGGCCAGAATGGGGCGCCAATGCTCCTCGAATGGATAGAGCCCGAAGAGAATGAAGCGGTGCCTCTCATAGATAAAGGCCCAGCATGCACCCTCGGCGCTTCGGCAAGCGGCTGGATCGCTTCCCACCCAAACCGCTTCCAAAAGGACCCAATCGACTAGGGGCGGCACGGTTTGCCACAGAAACCAGATGCAAAACAGGGTCAACACGGAATTCAAAGTAGAACCAAAGAGATTCCGGTGTATCCAGCTCACGACCGCTCTCAAATAGGCTAGCTGTTCCATTCCCTGCGCCTTAAGACGAGTGGAAGAACCAGACCACATGTTCGAAGGGTGCACCGCTACCGCCCTCCTTTTAGCGCAATGCGCCGGTTATACCAATTCATGAGGATAGAGATGGACAGACTGACGGTCAAATAGACCGTCATGATGACGGCGATACCTTCAACCGCCTGTCCTGTCTGATTGATGGTGGTATTGGCAATACTCACCAGATCTGGATAACCGATAGCTACTGCAAGTGATGAATTTTTGATGAGATTCAAGTATTGGCTGGTCAAAGGCGGTACGATGACTCTAAGTGCCTGAGGCAGGACGATAAGCCGTAAGACCAAGCTGCGTTTAAGCCCTAGTGCCAGTCCCGCCTCGGTCTGTCCCCCAGGGACCGCAAGAATACCACCCCGCACAATCTCCGCGATAAAGGTACCCGTATAGAAAACCAGCCCGGCGAGCAAGGCGGTGAATTCGGGGGACACACTGCTGCCGCCGACGAAGTTGAAACCCTGCAAGGTGGGCACATCCAAAGCGCTCGGCATCCCACCGGCCAGAAAAACCAATATCGGTAACCCAATGATGAGCGCTGCCCCGATGGATACGATAGGTAATGCCTGACCGGTACGTTGCTGACGGTGCCGCGCCCAGCGGGAAACAAACCAGGTGCAAACCAAGCCGACACCCATAGCCACGATCATTAGTATGTGTGTCCTTTCCCAAACGGGATATGGCAAATACATACCCCGGTTGGTCAGAAACATACCAGGCAGCGGATTAAGCGCCTGAGGAGGCCCCGGCAACGCCACGGTAATCAATGAATACCAGAAAAATAATTGGAGTAATAAAGGGATGTTACGCAGGACTTCCACATAGAGGGCAGCTACACGCGCCACTAACCAATTACTGGACAGCCGAGCGATACCCGCCAAGGTACCCAGGACCGTGGCCAATGCGATACCAATGAGTGAGACCTTGAGGGTATTTAGAATGCCGACCCAGAGGGCACGCAGATAGGTATTAGCAGGGTGGTACTCGATCAGGCTTTCGCCAATGCCAAAGCCTGCTTCACGCCCAAGGAAGTCCAGGCCGGTTGCAATATTGCGCGCGCTGAGATTGTTAAGTGTGTTGTTGACTAGGTAAGCGACGATGAGGAGTAATGCAACGACGACCAGGACCTGATAGAGCACGGCACGTATCCTCAGATCATTCCACCACGCCGTATTGCGTTCTCGCGACCGAGGCGTATTATTCCTTACTGCATCTTTGTTCGGCATGCTCCATTGTGGTCCAAAATGCAGCCGTCGTCTGACAGGCGGGGCATGGAATTATCGAATCGGTGGAGCATACATCAGACCACCCTCGGTCCAAAGCGCATTCATCCCTCGCTTGAGCTTTAGTCTGGATTTCATCCCTACGTTACGCTCGAACACCTCACCATAGTGACCTACCTGCTTGATAATGTCATAGGCCCATTTCTCGTCAAGGCCCAGATTCTTTCCCATGCCCGGGATGACGCCGAGAAGCCTGCGCACGGTTGGATCGGCACTGTTCAGAAAGCGATCCACATTCGCCGTTGTGATGCCCTTTTCTTCGGCTTCGATCATGGCAAATAGGGTCCATTTGACGATATCCAGCCACTGGTCGTCACCGTGCCTCACGGCAGGGGCTAAAGGCTCTTTAGAGATAATCTCCGGCAAAATAATGTAGTCGTCAGGATTTTCCAGGTCATTGGCACGTATAGAGGCGAGTTGCGACACATCCGCGGTCTGGGCATCGCATCGACCAGCGACGAAGGCAGAGACCAGTTCCTCGAGTTTTTCTATGGTCACCGGTTTGAAACGCATTTTATTGGCACGAAAATAATCTGCCAGGTTTAACTCCGTCGTCGTTCCTTGAAGTACACAGATGGTGGCCCCATCCAACTGTCTGGCACTCTCGACACCCAACGCCTTTTCCACCATGAAACCTTGACCATCGTAGTACGTGACTGCAGCAAAATTGAGCCCACTGGCACTGTCCCGTGCGAGTGTCCAGCTTGTGTTGCGAGACAGCAGGTCGATCTCACCGGATTGCAGTGCGGTGAGTCGTTGTTGAGTACTCAAAGGAACGAATCTCACCTTGCTGGCATTGCCAAAGACCGCCGCCGCGACTGCGCGGCAGATATCCACGTCCAACCCATTCCAGACGCCTTTCCTGTCAGGTGCGCCAAACCCGTAAAGACCGGTGTGTACACCGCAAGTAAGCACACCGCGGGTTTTCACGGCATCAAATGTCGTGCCCCCCATGACCGGCATCACGGCGTGCAAGCAAACCAAGCTGACCATGGTAGCGTACACCATGAGGCGTTTCATCCTGTCATTCCCCCGGCATTTTTTAACGAACCCTGTGTAAGTCTACGATAGGCATTAAAGAGACAGAAGATCAAAGTCTTATGGCTAAAAACCTTGTGGGGTAGATTATAATTTCGAATTATGAACAGCACCCTTTACCGGGTGTTTGTCAATTAACCTTGGGCGGTCATGTCATCAATTCTTCGCTAATCAACGAACGTAGATAGGTCCTAAACTCGTCCTTCAGCTCTTCGTGCTTTAAGGCATACTCCACATTGGCTTGCAGATATCCCAACTTATTGCCGCAATCGAAGCGTTTACCGCTAAATTCATAGGCCATTACCTTTCCATTCTCCAACTGTCTGGCGATGGCATCGGTAAGTTGAATCTCCCCTCCAGCACCCCTTTGCGTACTTTCCAGATGATCGAAGATAGAAGCCTCGAGGATATATCGACCGACGATAGCGATCGTCGAAGGAGATTGCTCAATACTAGGCTTCTCCACCAGAGCATTGACACTCCATAGCCTGTCTGCGGTCTGCTCGCCGTCAACGATGCCATAGCTAGACACCTCCTCTCTGCTCACATTCTG
>JBDLIZ010000636.1:0-3620 GCA_039714615.1 Pseudomonadota bacterium
CGTTTAATCCCATATCGCTGGCGCTTTTGCTAAATCCCAACCACTCAGCCACATCAGTGAAGCGGGGCATGTCAACCGGTTTTGGCAAACGGGCCGAGTTTCAGTAACAGCGAACCATGGGTTGTCTTAATCCCGCTAATGACCATGCCATCGAGCTCGATGGTTTCATCGATGCTCAGGGTGTTCAGGTTGTTGAATTCCGTGGTAAAAGCGAGGCCCTTATCCCGCGGCCCCAGCATCAGGGATTGACCGTTAATCTCTCTTAGCATGGTTTCATTGCAGATTACATGCGCATGCGAGGCGGCTGCGACACGATCGGCATGCCAGTAATGATCAGGGTCTCCGTGGGTGATAAAGATATGGGTGATATCCTGCCATTCCGATTTTGGAATTAGCGTGGTGAACCGGAACCAGTAAAAAAACAGGGCGCCGGGATCAATGGCGATTATTTTGCCTTGCGACTCAATGATGAAGGCATTGTACCCATAAAATGAGATTTTCATTTGCCACCCGAGATAGCTTGTTTAGACACAGCAGAATAGCTATAAGCCATAAGTATGATTAAACTGATACCGAAAAGTAGTAATCCCAGACTGATTTCAATCACCCCCTTCAGTGCAAAAATAACTCTCACACTGGTAAGCAATCCCACGACAAGTATTGTTGGAATCAACACCCAGCGCCTTTCCACCGGTTTCCGGTCTGCTATGAGTAACATGACCCCCCAGGAAAGAGCAATCGCTGAGGTAAGAACCATGGGATAAACAACTCCTGTCAAACCCATTTCCTGTGGCATGAGTACCAGATATGCAATGACAAAGTCAGCCAAAGCGGCAATCCAGTAACTCAGCCTTAACAATAGAATTTATCGTTTTTTCATCTCTACAGAACCTTTCCATAGCGAGTAAGCTATATCAGTTATTCCCTTTGCCTTTTTTGCATCTCATCTACCAGAAGCCGGGTTTCACCAATTTTCATTACCCAGACATTATCAGCAGGCAAATCATTTTGTAGTGCCGCCTTTTTGAAACGTTCTGGAGGCTCCAACGGTGGCTCATCGGATAATTCGATGGTCCCCCAATGCATGGCCACAGCAATATCACTGTGTGTTTCCATGACGACTTTTATCGCTTCTTCCGGGGTGAGATGTGATGCAGGGCCGTATTGCCGGGTTTTATAAGCACCGATAGTGACCAGTGCGGCATCATAAGGCCCTCTCTCCTCACCGATATTTTTGAAGATTGTCGGTGAATAGGCTGTATCACCCGAAAAAAAGACTTTTGTCGATGGTGACTTAATTGACCAGGCACACCACAAGGTCTTGTTTTTGTCATTCATTCCTCTTCCTGAATAATGAATTGTCGGCAATGCGGTAAATTCAATGCCGCCGAACGTATGGCTCTCCTCCCAATCCAGTTCCTCAACATGGGTATAGCCTTTATCCTTGAAAAACGGCGTTAATCCCAGCGGGGCAAAAACACGGATATTATCCTTCACTGGCAAGGATTCAATGGTCTCCGCATCAAGATGATCAGGATGATTATGGGTAGCAACAACGATATCAATTGGCGGAAGGTTATCCAGACTGATGCCGGGTTGAACAAATCTCCTAGCTCCAATAATCCAGAAAGGTCCGGAATATTCAGTCAGAAATGGATCGGTTAAAATTGTCAATCCATTCATTCTTATCAGAAAAGTCGCATGCCCGAGCCAGGTGATCGTATTGTGTCCGGCTAATTGTTGATAGCGCTCAATGGCATCCTTTTCAGGCAGATAGTGATCGCCAGGAACATCCGGCAGAAAGAAAGAATCCATAACCCGGCGGAAATAAAACCCCGAATTAACAGGTCCGAATTCCGGATCATCCGGGTAATTGCGAAAGCCATTTTGGGTATGATGGCCGGGCTTACCCTCAGCCCATTGCTCCTCAGAAGTGGATGAGGAACATCCAGCGATGAGTAGCCCCAGTAAAACAATCACTACTTGGTTGGTAAAACTGCACTTTCGTCCTGAAGCGAAGTTTCTCATTGGTAACTATTCCAATAGTATTTTCAAATGAGGATCCAACCTAGAAAGGATTCCATGTCTCCTCCTTGTCATTTTGATTGCAAGCAACAGATAAAATAATACTTTATTGATCAATATCATAAAGTACAAACCAAACGGCAGCAATTGGCCGGTCGCACGCATTTGGCGTAATGTCAGAAAGCGGCCGCACGATACCCATCATGTGGCCTTCGTGCGGCCGACGTTCCTGGTGCTAGATCTCGGTCTGCTCCGAAATCTCCAGGGCGTCATCGACCTCGATCCCAAGGTATCGAACGGTACTCTCCAGTCTATGTACTTCAGGACATAGGCTGGACTATCTCCCGTGCAGGACTATGTCCCGTATTTGTTTACTGGCCTGATTTGCTGAGGGCCTGATACATCGGCACTGGACATTGCCATGCTTCTTAACAGGCACTTCTGCCTGAGAGGAGAATGTCATGGAACTTTCATACGAAAATGCCGATGCGCTGGTTCGTATCATCGGCGGTACATTGGCGGAGCACCTTGGTGCTTTCGTCAGCTCGCTGATCGGTAAGCAATACTCGGTCAGCTACGTGTGCCAATTGGCACGACACGCTCTTGCATTTGGGCGCTGGTGCGAGACTTGCAACGTCTCACTCCATGCCTTGAGTGAGGATGATATCGCGCAGTACCAGCGCTTTCGTCGGCTACACCGATCGCGATGCCTTGAGACGCGCCGCCGGGAGCTGCATGCGCTGGGGCTGTTGTTGCACTTCTTGCGCAATGAAGGAGTCTGCCCCGCCGTTCCTGCGCACGCGACTTCCGCTGAGGATGTCACCATTGGCTTCGCGCGGTATCTGCAGCACGATCAAGGGTTGGCCGATATGACGGTCGAGAACTACACGAGGACTGTACACCAGTTCTTGGTCTGGCGTTTTGGCCAAGGAGATGTCTGTCTACATGACCTGCGTGCAACCGATGCAATCACATTCGTGCAGAGCGAGGCTCAACGCTTGGGACCGCCTGCCCTGAAGATCGTTGTCACGGCGTTGAGGTCCTTCCTTCGTTACGGCCAGTTTCGCGGCGAGGTCCCCGCGGGATTCGCCGCCGGCGTTCCAGCGGTAGCTGGTTGGGCGACAACGCCGCCTGTCCCCAAGGCCATCTCAGCCGAACACGCGCAGCGCGCGATCGACAGCTGCGACTGCCAGACCTCGGTGGGTCTACGCGATCGCGCCGTGCTGTTGCTCCTGGCGCGACTGGGACTACGCGCCGTCGAGATCGTCAGGCTGATGCTGTACGACATCGACTGGGACCAGGCTCAACTGCGCATACGTGGCAAGGGTGGGCGGGAGAGTCTCCTGCCATTGACCGCCGACGTGGGTGAGGCGATCGCCGCCTATCTCGAGCACGGGCGGCCCACCAGCCAGGATCGGCACCTCTTCCTTCGGTCTGTGGCGCCGATCCGCGGGCTGATGGAAGGATCCGACGGAATTGGCTCGATCGTGCGCTACGCACTCAACCGAGCCAAGGTCGACGCGCCGCACCGCGGCTCGCATCAGTTCCGGCATGCCTTGGCTGTTCACATGTTGCAGGTCGGTGCGTCGCTGCCC
>JBDLIZ010000637.1:0-3598 GCA_039714615.1 Pseudomonadota bacterium
CTCACCCTGAAGAAGCGACAAGCTTCGCTTGTCGCACTCACGAATAAGGCTAGATTGTGTGGCACACAATAAGCACAATAAGGGGTCTACTTTATGAATCCCGCAAAGGCACTGGCATTTATGGCGGCTTCTTTTTCTACCGGCGCCTTTGGTTGCCAGCGGATACTACGCGAAGAAATTGGAGATTATTTTTAGCTTGCATTATTCACTGCGCAGTAGGATCATTAAAACAAATTAAAAGTCAAAGAAAAAGGAAGGGTTGACTTTTTTATGTGGCCTATTTTGTGCCGCTAGTGAGGGCTCGGCATGTCAACATCTCAAGATCAACAACAGCAATTATCCATTTCCATATCTTGGACTGGCCGTGCCAAGGCGGCTTTTTCCAAGGTAGGACTCTTCATCCTTAGCAAGGTTCTAGACATCATCATCGTCCTGCTTCTGCGCCACGGAAAACCTGGCCGGCTTACCGAAGCCCAAAAACACACGGCAGTGATGATCAAAGCCAGCATTTACGCTCGTCTGGTAGTCGAAGGGTATATTTCCAAAGGGCGAGGAGCGAATCGTTATCCCGAATGGGATGAACTTAATGCGCGTCTCTATGAGGAAGGGTCGACGACACCCGCAGCCTGTGGAACCGGTGATCGAGTTTTCATGGATGGCCTGGAAAAACTGGTCGGCGAGCGTTTCAGCTCAGGCAACCGAGTCCAAGCACTTATCAATGGTCCCGCATCATTCGAACAGCGTTACAGCTTGATTGAGGCCGCTGAGGAAAGCATCTATATCGCC
The DNA here is from genome assembly GCA_039714615.1 of Pseudomonadota bacterium. Lineage (GTDB taxonomy): Bacteria > Pseudomonadota > Gammaproteobacteria > JAAEPA01 > JAAEPA01 > JAAEPA01. The sequence continues at coordinate 787 of JBDLIZ010000637.1, forward strand.
ACATGGAAACTCTATGGTGATGAGACAGGCGCGAACATGGTGGACACCCTGCTTGCCAAGCGTGAGCGATTACCCGACTTGGATGTTCGTATCATGGCCGATGGCAATGTCGCGACCCAGGATTCGAAATCTTTAACCCAGCTCAGGCGCCTCATCGACGCCAATATTCCCGTTGCCTTCCATCATTACGACGAAAAACCTTTCAACGGCTTCCACTATAAGCTAACAGTGGTCGATGGTGCCACCGACCACCCAATAGCCGTAGCCGGTGGCATGAACATCGGTAACGTATACAGTCATGGCTATGGTACGCCCTTGGCTGATAACCCAGACAGGAAGCAATGGCGTGACACCGATATCCGCATCGATGGTCCCAGTGCCCGCGATGATTATTTGAGCTTTATCCGTTTGTGGAACGACCAGGCATCACGATCCAACGCTATAGATCCCTTCGGGCAAACGCTCGCCCCTATCACTCTGCGATCTAACCTGCCCTTGGTTTCAAGTTTTGGTGAAGCGCTTGTATTAACTACCATCGACGAACCAGACCCTCATAGCCGCCAAAAAGTGACTCTGACGATGGTTTATGCTATCCACGCCGCGAAGCAGTCTATCGATATTGAGAATGCCTATTTTATGGATGTACCGGCCATTATCCGAGCCCTCGTGGAAGCAATGAAGCGTGGAGTAACTGTACGTATCCTCACTAATTCCACTGAATCAGTGGACGAGAAGGTTGTGGCCGTCCCGATCCTGAAGGGGCTTTATACTCTCATGAAAAACGCCGATGCGGCTGGCATGCCGGCCGACCGTTGCCTGGTCTATACCCGTAAGAAACTCCGGCCAAAACTAGTCAACGCCGACACCTTGCACAGTAAATTCATGGTCGTTGACCAGGAATTCACCCAGGTCGCAAGCTTTAACATTCATGCTCGATCTTTACGGCTTGAAGTCGAAGGCGCACATAACATCGTTGACCGAGAAATCGGTAAAACGCTGTCTGCACAGTTCGACCGGGATATTGAAGATGCCAAGCTTTACCGTAATGCGGACGAAATCGATTTCCCCGACGATTTGGTGTCGCGTTTCCTTCGATACATGCACCTAGACCCAGTACTGATGTGATCTCAAAGTGTTTTTAGGCGTCTTGCAAAGATTAACACCAGCCTTGCTTGTTTATGACTCCGTCTTCGGTGTTGCGCCAACGGTTACATAGCCCTCTATGCGCGCCTTGAATACGAAGCCCTATCCGGCGCACACCGCTGTTAATCTTTTCTAGACGCCATAGGCGACCCCAAACCGGTAATACAATTTACCGCTTGAAATGATGTGCAGGCCACTCCCTACAAGATGAACCCGGATTCCGGTAAGAGCTACTTTTCACGACGGGCTAAGAGAGAAGATCAAGAATGCCAAGGCCGATTAATCTTATCGAGTACGAAACCCGGGCAGCGCAGCATCTTTCCACGATGGCAATGTCCTATTTCGCAGGAGGCGCTGCGGACGAACGGACCCTGGTCGAAAATCGAGCGGCCTTTTCACGCTATCACCTGCGCCCGAGGGTCCTGGTCGACGTCAGCAAACGAAGTCTGGAAACCCGGTTGCTCGGGCAGAATATATCCTTGCCGGTTATCATTGCCCCTAGCGCTTTTCATTGCCTGTCACACCCGGACGGGGAGCTTGCAACAGCGCGGGCCGCGGCAAACATGGGGACCATCATGGTGTTGAGCACCATGTCCACGAAAAGTCTCGAAGAAGTGGCCATCGCCGCAGATGCACCGAAACCTCTATGGTTCCAGCTTTATGTGCACCGCGACCGGTATCTCACCCAGACCCTGGTCGAACGTGCGGAGGCGGCAGGGTATCAGGCATTGTGCGTAACTGTGGATGCGCCTGTTCTGGGGCAGCGCGAACGGGAGCGGCGCAATCATTTCACGCTACCGCCAGGGATGGAACTGGCCAACCTGGCGACCTTCGGAAACCGGAAGATCCCTGCAACCAAGGAAGGTTCGGGACTGTTGGCCTACTTCGCCGAACAGTTGGACCCGGGCCTCACCTGGCGTGATTTGGTATGGTTACAGTCGTTGACACAATTACCTGTCGTGGTGAAAGGTATCTTGCGGGCCGATGATGCACAAATGGCGATAGAGCATGGCGCCCGGGCCATTATCGTGTCAAATCACGGAGGCCGCCAACTGGACGGCTCGATCGCCACCATCGATGCGCTCGGTGAAATCACTGCGGCGGTGGGCAACCGGGCCGAGATTTTGATGGATGGCGGCGTCCGGCGCGGTACCGATGTGCTCAAGGCGCTGGCACTGGGAGCCAAAGCCGTACTGCTGGGACGTCCCATTCTATGGGGGCTGGCGGTCGATGGACAGGCGGGTGTTCAGCATGTCCTGCAACTGTTGATGGATGAACTGGATACCGCGATGGCGTTGAGCGGTTGCGCCAATGTCAGCGACGTCGATTCCAGCTTGATCCATTCAATATGAATCGGGAATCCACTGATGGCACAGAACAGCAATGGCCCTTCCCGTTTCCGCTTCGTGGTATCGTAAGTAATGGCACTCTGCTTTCTGCTCAGTCTGGTCAACTCCATGGACCGGGCCATCATCTCGTTTGCCATTGAGCCCATCAAGCACGATTTCGGACTGGACAACATCAGCTTTGGCGTGCTCATTTCCGCTTTTGCACTGGGCTCCGTGTCGGTCAACGCCGCTGGCCGGCTGGCTGCTGGATCGATCCAACGTGCGCATCATCTGGACCGTCAGTATCTTTTTCCGGTCCGTGGTCATGGTTTTTCTGGGAA
>JBDLIZ010000638.1:0-3590 GCA_039714615.1 Pseudomonadota bacterium
ACTTTGGGTCGGCGCGCACCAAAGTAGAGCAGGCTGGTCAGGACCAATAGCAGCAGCATCGGATCAAAATGGCTATCGGGCCGAAGGGTGCATCCACCTCCTCCTCCACCACCACCGCTATCGCCTCCCGCCGCCGTCGATGAGGATACATCCTCACTTTGTGTATCGCTCGTACCCATTGCCCCCGATTCACCAAAGGTGATTTCGTAGATTGATCCTGTACCATCACTAATTTCCGAAACATATAAACTGCGACCACTACCGGAACTCGATGGTCCAAAATCCATGTCTCTCAAGACACTGAAGCCTGTCGCAAAAATACTTGCGGCGCTGCCATCGGCGGCGACACGAATAATCGACACCGGGATATCCGGGGGTGCGGCAGCGGCATGAGAATAAAAGATATCACCTGAAACAGGATCAACGGTTGCACGGCTACCCCAAACATTGTCATCGCTGGTCCAGCCCGGGACACCGCCGGGCACGAAAAGAGCATCCAGGTCAACCAATAAGCGGATAAAACCGGCACCATTGGTGACATCCCACAGATCATGCGACTTATCGCCTGCGAGGATAGTTCTACCATCCAGCGTAACAATATGATCATCCGCCCCCCTGGGAATACCATCCGGAAGCCCCCCCTGGCTGATGAGTTTGGTAACACTCGCATCCGCTGTAACCTGGTAAAGTCCATTTTCACTATCTGTGGAAACAAGGGCAGTGCTGCCCGTGGTGTCGAAGGTAAGGCCTGAAGTTGCCCAAGCCGGTGTTCCGGAAGCAAATGTATTAACAGATGTTACGCCTGTCGGATCAAAACCATAGATGCCACCGACACCTGATATTGCGCCGGCCACGTAGTAACGACCTTCAGGGCCATGCGTGAGGTCGTATGCCCAGGAAACCAGCCTTATTGGTTCCGGTGCGCCTGTTGCAGTCGCAGTACCTGGACCCCTGGAATGAATCAATTGCAGGGAGGTGGTGTCTGAATAAATATTCGCATCTCCTGCGACAACAAACACCCCCTCACCTGAAGGATCGACCTCCAGCCCTCCAAGCGTGAGGCCACCATTATTGTCAGGATTAAGCGCACCTCCTGTATCGAAAACCGAAAGGGTTACAGCTGGATCAAGGATGACCGGCAACCCGGTCACAGCTGTTACCGTGATCGAGACGCCAGACTGGTTAGTCTCAAGGATTGAGGAATCCACACTTGAGCTTGAAGTCACGCTTGCTGTGACAGTATGAAGATCAGCCGATAACCCCGCCGCAAGATCTGCGGTAACCACAATGTCGACGTGTGCAACCTGGTCTATATTGAGTGAGCCAATATCACACGTCACCACGCCACCCGCATGCGCACAGTCACCATTCGCACCATCCACACTGAAGGTTGCTGACTGGTAAACCAAACCAGCGGGTAATATGCCGGTGAACGTCACGCCACTGGCGAGGGCGCCTGCCCCGGGACCATTCAACACTTCAGCCAGGATCGTAAATTCCTCACCCCTTGTCACGAAACCGGGTGCAGTGATGTCTGCAATATGCGCAGCCGGCGCCGGGGCGGCCTCGATTACCCGCAGCACCTGATCCGCTTGAACGTTATGGAGTTCCTGAGTAACTCCACCTGGCCATTGAACCTCAATATCAACGGCCGTATTTTTCCCCAGACCAAAGTGGATGCGTTGATGGTTCTGTGTGCGAAAATGCATGCCACCGGTTTGTTCCCGTAGCTGAGTGGTTCCACCAGCTGTCGCCAGAACTCTGGCGCCAATCCCGTCTCTGTTGGATATCAGTCCCTCAAGATCAATCTCGATCCAGTGATTGCCGTTCCCTGCATTCCGGAATAGTTGATAGGGCCCATTCTCATCGAATGGCTCGGGCGCCTTGCCGTTAGTGACGAAAATGTCCAGGAATCCATCCCGGTCGTAGTCGGAAACACTCACGGTACCTCCTCTGCCCGTCAATGTCCCTGCCGCACCACCCGCTCCCGACACTTCTGCGAACGTACCGTCGCCGGAATTCTCGTACAATATGTTGGGCGCGTTCTGAACTGGTCCAGTGGCAACAATGTACAGATCCAGATCCATGTCGTTGTCGAAATCTCCGGCAACAACGCTATGACCCGAACTCGGCTTGTCTATCCCTGCCATTAGTGTCCGCTCTTCAAATACGCCGCTATTTCTTAGAAAGAGAATGTCTCCTGGAGGCGCCACTGCGTCCGGATCAAAACCAACCGCGGCCAAATCCATTATTGGTACATCAGCTTGAACTACTATGTTCAGTGTGTCCCATTTCGGAGTTGAGTACAGCAACTGCCAGAACTGGGTCGTTGCGTCATAGCTGATGAATATCCCTTTATCGACACCAGCATTGTGACTGGCAATCTCATCAAGATTCGGGTCATCAATCGAGAGACTAAACGGATTGCCCCCGGGATGAGCCCCGCTGGCACCGATAAAAACATCTGCTGTGCTGAACTTCCACTTCGGGTATATGTCGAAGGACACTGTTCCAGGTGCTCTGAAGCGAAAACCGATCTCCTGCCCGCGCTTTACAATACTCGCCTCGACCGTGCGGGCATCCGTCTGAACAATGTCCGATTTCTTCGGGCCACGGACAATGTACAGGTCTGTATCCAGATCCCCGTTCAGGTCGGCAGCAAGTGCGTCTACAATAGTATCCATTGAGTCCAGTCCGAGCACCTGATTCAATTCGGGGAACGGTGTCACCTCAAGATCGAGCACCAAGCTGCTTGCCGGTGAGCCCAGCATCAATTCCATTCCGCCGGTCAGGTCCAATTCTGAAAGCAGGGCAAAATTGGAAAACTGTACATCCAGACCAACGGTATTGGTCACGTCCTCAAATTCAGCCCCTTTCTGCTCGTATAGCGCGGCTGGACCTTGCTCACCGGCACGCGGCAGATGTGTGGCCAGAAGATCGAGCCAACCGTCATTGTTCCAGTCAAGCCACAAGGGAGTCCGGCCGCGTCGAAGGGAAAGATCGACATTCATACCCGATGCCAGTTCTTCAAACCGTTGGCCATCGATATTGACATAAAGCTGGTTTGGCTCCGTGGGTGTCCCGCCATCCACTAGTTGAACCAGATCCTGGTCGCCGTCATTGTCGAAATCCGCCCACGCCGCTCCATGCGTGTCGTACCTTTTTACCAATGCCCATACATCTGGTGAAATCAGTTGCAAAACAACATCCTGGAATGTTCCGTCCCGCATATTCTGGTAAAGCGAAGGCGGCTTGTGATGGTTACTGGTCCACAGGTCAGGCCAGCCATCTGCATTGAAGTCACCCCATGCAGAACCCCAGCTCATGCCCGTGTAATTGATACCTGCCGGTTCAGTTACATCAACAAACTGTATTTGCGCATGAACATGTGATGGCAGTAACGTTACCAATACAAGGATTGGCAAGAAGGCAGCACACCAGGTAGCAAGAAACAAGGTTGAGAATCCACGATTCAGCCGGGTAGCATCATCGTGGATAGACAACAATTGCCGAAAGCACAAACAATCAGCGGGATATATTGATATTCGTTGGAGCACTGCGGGTAAGACTCTTTTCCATAATCTTATTAT
>JBDLIZ010000639.1:0-3590 GCA_039714615.1 Pseudomonadota bacterium
TTCGGCGGTATACCCGAGGTGGTAGTCCCCGACAACCTGCGCAGTGCGGTCTCTAAGGCCCACCGTTACGAACCTGATCTCAATCCCACATACCAGGATTATGTGACCTTTCCACTTATGTGTTGTAGCTCATGTAACAGGCTCTTTCATAGGAAGTATTTCTCGTGGGGCACCACATAAAAAGGAGAGTCCATAGCACTACAGCGCCTTCAAAAAGGCCATCAGATCAGGGGTCTTGCGCCAGTGGCCTGTAGATGAGGCGGCAGGAACCTCACAATGCGCAAGGGCTTCAGCCTTCATTTCCAGATCGATCTCGGCATAAATATTGGTGGTATCCAGAGAGACATGTCCTAACCAGGCTCTGATGGTGTTGATGTCTACGCCGGCGCGCAGCAAATGAACGGCGGTTGTATGGCGGATGGTATGGACACTAACGGCTTTCTTGCATAAAGACGGAGTTTCCTGGCGCGCTTGCTTCACAAGCCGTTTGATCAGGGCACCGATCCCAAAGCGGGTCAGGGGCTGTTGCCGACAATTGAGAAAGACCGGATTGTGGGCCTGACGGTTGGCAACCAGTACATTCAGCGCTTCGGCAGTGGAGGTCCAGAGGGGACAATGGCGAACCTTTCCACCTTTACCAACGATTCGCACGGAGGGCGAGCCTTTCAGTGTCAGGTCGGCAATGACGAGATCCGCCACCTCCTGAGCTCTGGCACCGGTGTTGTAGAGAAAGAGCACTAAGGCATAATCGCGACCTCCCAGTTTGGTATGACGATCCGGCAGGTTGAGCAAAGCATCCATTTCTGGCTTTTCCAGATACGCCAAGGTCGGTTTTGCGGTTTTTTTGAAGGGAACGGCTCGGATTTCGGTGTACCAAGCCAGATACTCGGGATTGTGCAATGCGATAAACCGCGCCAGGGAGTGGATTGCGGCGAGGCGCTGATTGCGTGTAGCAATACCGCATCCTCGCTCGTTCTCGATGTAGCCAAGGAAACGGCGAATGATGGCGGCCGAGAGGGCTTCAATTGTCAAGCGATCTAGTGGACACTTGGCTGCTTGCGCGGTGAAAGGCAACAGCAGGGCCAGGGTATCTCGATAACTGGCCTGGGTATTATGAGACAAATTGCGTTCACCGATCAGATATTCGATTAGGAAACGGCGGATCCAGGGACCGAGCAATGACGGGTTAGTCATGACGAATCCCCCATTTGGCATAATGTTCAAAACGGTGGCCGGCCTCATTGAGCAACTCGGGTGTCATGGTGAGATAGCGCTGAGTGGATTGGATATCGACATGCCCCAGATAGGTGGACAAAGGCAATAACATACGCTGCACGTTACTGCCGTCTTGATACCACGCCACAATCCGATGCACTACGGCGGTATGTCTGATGTCGTGCAAACGTGGTTGGTACCGCGCCCTGGGTTCGCGACAGACCCCGGCCGCAGTGCGAATACGCCGAAACAGCGCACCGGCGCGGTGATAGGAAAGTCCATGGCCAGTGCGCGTGGCAATGAACGCGGAATTTTCTTCTTGGGGGAGGGGGAGCACGCGCCGCTTATCGACATAGACGGCCAGTTCCTGAGTGAGTTTGGGGCCGATGGGAACCAGGCGGCTCTTATGGAACTTAGCATCGCGCACCGTCACCAGTCGCTCCGGGAGATCCACGTCTGCTAACGTGAGCGACAGGGCTTCGCCAATGCGCATGGCGGAACCGTAAAGCAACAGCAAGAGTGTGCGGAAAGTGAGCAACTGGAGGGGACTGTTTGGATTATGCAGCTGCTCGGTGGCCGCCACCAGACGTTGCAGCTCCGCCGATGAATAGATATAGGGAGTCAACGGTACTGGACGCTTGGGGATCAACGTGGGCAGCGGAACGCGATCGGTGTGGCCTCGCTCGATTGCGAAGCGGTAGAAACTCTTGAGCACCGCATATTTTTGGTGCCAATAGGCGGTAATGGGTCCCGTGCCCGCGAGAAAGGCGTTTACCGCTTGGTCATCGATCTCGTCAAGGTCGACGTTCCCCATGGTCCGGCAAAAGGACTTGAGGGTACTGGTATCGGAGTTGAAACGCATACCCAAGGAACGCTTGTAATCGATATAGGCTGCGGTTAGTTCAGGCAGCTTCATAGCAGCTCTCCCAAATCAAACGCAGCGACCTCACGCAAAGCTGGCAGATCGACCTTGGCGTAGATGCGCGTGGCCGAGGCACTGCGATGCCCAAGGTGATCACCGATGGCTTTGAGAGAAAGTCCTTCAGCCACCAGATGCGCCGCGCAGGCATGACGCAGGGCATGGGGGCCACGATGTGTAGCTTGGATAGAGAGCGCTTTGAATCCCCGCTGTGTCAGACCGTAGACAGCTCCCCGAGAAAGCGGACGGAACGGTGGTAACAGAGTCAGGAACAGCTGGCGATGATCAGAGGCAGGCCGTATTTGCTCAAGGTAGCGGATAATCGCATTGCCGAGAACCGGCAGTAGTGGATAAGTCTGGGCACTTTGGCGTTTAACCCGGGACACATGCAATAGATCCTGTTCCCAATCGATGTCATCCAGGCGTAACTGAGTGACCTCGCTTTCACGCAATCCATAGATGGCCAGGAGCAATAAGATGGCACGATCGCGGATATCGCGGGGTTGATCCGTATCCATATACGCCAGTAGGCGCTGAACATCGGGCCAGTCCGGCCCGCATGGCAGTGCTTCGAGCGCAAAGATGCGTGGGCCGCGTATCGAATCGGCCAGCTGTGGCGAACACCAGCCACGCATGGCGGCATAGCGGAAGAAGGCCCTGAGTATATTCGCCATATTTTTTACGGAGACGCGGCACCAACCGTTGTTCCTTCCTTCGGCTAAGAAGACATCGATGTCGGTGAGTTGAATGGACTTGAGTGTTTTTTCCTTGCTGGCGTACCAGCGGAGAAACTGTCGTACGCCCCCTGTATTGTGTTCGATGGTCGTGTCCGCCAATCCCCGTTCATGCTTCATCCACGCCACGAATTCGTCAAGGTAATTGCCGAAAGGGGTAGGCTCAATGGGTTCTTGCAGATAACCCAGAAACCGCAGCCAAGCTTTGGCCACGTCCATGAAACGCCGATGAGTCCAGCAGGGATTTATACTTTGTCCCCAGCATCGTTCCCGCTCTGTCCAGTCTTTGGCAACTGCATCGATCTGGGAGTGTGTGACTTGGAGGCTTTGATAGACGCTCAGCTTTCGGGCAACCCACAATAGCTCCCGGGCGTAGAGCATTAATGTGGCATGGCTATATCCCTGCTGAGCACAGTGGACAAGATAGCGCGCACGTTCTTCAGCGTATGGGGCGCTTTCGTGCTTAGCCACCGTTGATGCGAATTTAAAAAGTTGTTCAAACATGGCCGGATCTCCTTTGGAAGAATGTCCGACCAGCAAACCGAGTTTAGTTATGTGACGTCAAATATGGATAACTTACTGTTCTAAAAGGAGTAATATTGTAAACACAACATAAGTTGGAGGATCACATAATCACGGTAAGATGGGTTAACCACAGATACCTCAGTTCAGAACGATAAAAGGGCTGTGTTGATATTTGTGATTCACTCTCAACTCCCTGT
>JBDLIZ010000640.1:0-3579 GCA_039714615.1 Pseudomonadota bacterium
GGTACATTCTTGGTGTGGATGTAGGGACGAAACTCCCACACCGTATCCCCGTAGTAGGACACCACGCCGCTTGGGCCGATCGACACCGGCAATGCATCGCGCACCGCTCCGGTCAGCTCAGTCAAGTCGGCCACATACTCAGGGTATCGTTCACTTGTCGGCGTCATTGCCGCCTCCCAGCGCGAGGATCGCCCGGTCGCGCCACATCGGGTGCGGATCGCGCTCGGCCCGTTCCCGCATGCGTTTTACCCGCAAGGGGTCGAAACAGCCCCGTGGATTATCGTTCGTGCGCAGGTTGGGGCCGACGATCTCCTGATCGATGATCTTGATGAGGTGACCATAGGTTGCCTCCCAGCGCCGGCGCTGAATGACATTGCGCTCTTTAATCAGCAGGAAGTAGAAGCTATAAAGGCGGTACAGATCGGATTCCAGCACTACCTGGTCGGGGCAGGTGAAGCAGCCGAGCCATTGAGTGCAGGCCGAGCCGTCGCCAGGGGCATTGGCCCCGTATTGTGGATCACGGCAGCGCCCGACACCCGTGTTATTATCGCCGTTGGCGATGTGGATCAACTGGCCAACCGGAATGCCGACTTCCCGGCTCACTGCCTCTAACTCTTTCGGATCTTCCAGGGCACCGGACAGGTCGGCGTGCATGACGTGGCCGAGGCGGCGGTGGTTACCTTCCATTTCCGGGGTCGCAGCGAGGTAATGTCGGTCATTGACCTGGGGCGTGTTGCCCGCGAGCTTCGCGGTCTTAAGGATGTCGCCCCCGGTTAGCTGCCACATGCGCTGATTAAAGGTGGCCCGCAGGCGGCTGATGTTAAGCCTCAACGATTGGCCATCCGCGTCCTTAAGCTTGTGGCGTTTGACGATGGATTTGGCGGCGACAAGATATCTCGTCAAGGAAAGCGTCACCACCTGGCCTTCCATGGGTCCACCTGCTGCCCGGTAGAGCCACAGTTGATCCCCAGCTCCTGCAGGGGCGTCGGTCGCAAGGGGCGCGGTCATGCAGTTGACCTCGTGGAACAGGGTCACGGCATCCATTGGCAGCGAAACCATGTCCTCGATCTTGTGCTGACAGGGGTATGCCTGGACGTGTGTATTGTTTCCCCGGTTCTTGTAGACGACCAGCAACCCCATCTCGGCAGGTTTGACCGGATGCGGTTGCAGGGCGTCACGGGTGGCACGCAGCAGTGGTTCCGGATTGCGCCCGGAACGAGCCGCGATCACCAGCAGGTAGATCGTGAGGGTCTGGCTGGGCGAGAGTCGCAATGTGCCATCCCGAAGCCCCTTGATATCCTGACTCAGCGCAAATAGCAGTTGCCCCATCACCTTTTTGGTGTAATAACGATAGCTCTTGCTGGTGCGATTGGAATTCGGGAACGGGTTGACCGGGAAGATGCTTTCCGGCAGTGCCTTTTGGTTGACCAGGTACCGAAGTAGCGATTTGATACTGGAGTACCTGCACCTGGCTGATGCGTAGCCCAGCCTGCCGCTTTCTGTATCAGTGACCTTGATGTACCTGAGCCAGTGTATATAGTGCTCCAGCAGTTTCTTATCGATCTGGATCAGGGTGGTCAATGGCTGACCGGTGGTATGGTCGTCTAGAAACTCGAAGAAGTACGTGAGACCCGAGCTGCAATAGTCACTCTTTGTTGTGTTCGAGACGTTCATATACCACATGGCATCACGCAGCGCCTCGACAAGACCATCCCGACCGGCGTGCACCAATCCTTCGCCTCGTCCCTGTGCGTCCAGCATGGGGCGTCCTCTGTAGCACCAGCGCCGAAAATCGAAGGTTCTATTCTCCCAGCACTGCCGCCAGGGAACCTCCCGGTAACCGTCGATTTCGACGACAGCGCCACCCTGACTCCTGAGGGTATAATTCTTGCGCTCACGCGCCATGCGCTTCACCTGACATCATCTGATCCAGCTCCTGTTGGTATTCATTGAGTTCATGGTCATCCATGATATCGAGACAGTGCGTGTAGATAGTGGTGGTCTGGATGGAACTGTGACCGAGCCGGTCGCGCACCCAGGCTAAGGCATGCCCCATACCTTTCTTGCGGCCGGTGTTTCGATCCACCGCATTGGCCTCATGATAGAGTTCCAACGTGGCGAAGGTGTGGCGCAACATGTGGGGTGTAACTCTGAAACTGATGACAGGTGGTTGCTTCTTGCTATGGCGCACGAAACCCGCCCAGAGCTTTCGATAGGCGTGATTCAGGCCTTTCTCGTTCCAGGGTTCGCCCTTGTCATTGAGAAATAGCATCGGTGGCTCGATCCTGGTCTTCTCCTCGAACAACTTTGCGCGCTCGACCCCTTCTCCAAACCGGGTGTAATCATACAGGCTGGCCATCGTCTGCCAACTCACATAGATTACCCGCTCCTTGTTGCCCTTGAGTAGCAAGTCGCGTGGGTCGAGTTCAATTCGAATTCGTTTGCGCTTATCCAGCCCGCTGGGGTTGAAGACATACTTACGCGGAAAAGTTCGGCATTCCTGATTTCGCAAGCCGGAGGAGAGCATAAGCCTCGTCATCGATTTCACCGTCCTGCTCAGAGGTGCTGCCATGAGTTCCTTGCACTGGTCCAGGTTGAGTAGCTTGGGGAGTTTCTTTTTCGTAGGTAGAGTGAGAGTACTGCTCTCCACAAAAATTTGACCGTGCGTGTGTGCAAAGGTATCAGGATGGCGTTGTGGAATGGCCTTCGATTCAGTAATAAATGGCAGCCAGTCAATCAGCCCCGCCACATCCCTGGCCCACTTGTAAAACCCCTGTACACACGCCGTACGTAGATTGATGGTCCCTGTGCTTAGCGGGTATCCGTCTGGTTTTTTATAGTCCCGCTGGGACCAGGACTGGTACAGCGCGAGGTTGCTGACTTCCTTACCTTTCTGTGTCTGGCGGGGCTCCTCATCCCATTCAAGACCGTTGGCTTCAAGCCATGAGAAATAATCCAAAAGCGCATTGGCGTAGTTGTCCCACGTTGTTGGGCTATTCGCACTGCCCCGTTCAAACACAAGGTAGAGAAGATAGTTATTGGTTACCGATGCAGGGATTCTTTCGCTATCGCAAAGCAATGGGATACCTGCACATGGCCGCCCCTTGTAAACGAATTCCTCGGTTGTGATGAACTTGTGCACTTGCCAATTCGCTCCTGTTTCCCTCCCCATTCCCATACCTTATGGCTGCTATCCATAAAGGATGGAGTAAGTAGTCTCCGTGTGGACAGTCCGTAAATTTCACACTAAGGGCAATCGTGTTGAGAACCTATGGACAGCAGAGCTGCCCACAGGTTTACATACACTGATTCACCAGTTGACCACACTCCACCGCGCTGCCCCCGGAGAAGCCCGAGGGTGCCTTTCGTTCAGCAACAATAATGTTTGTTAATTATAAGGGGTAACAAGGAGTGTAACAATAGGAGTACACTTTACACCGCGAAGAGATCTACAACCGCAATCAGGCAGAGCAGTCGAAAGCCTCTCTGGAATAGACCAAACCGCGTAATTCGACGAAACACCACCGAGTCAACTACCATAGGAGCAAAGGTCTATGCCCAATTGCCAATGGATAACCG
>JBDLIZ010000641.1:0-3579 GCA_039714615.1 Pseudomonadota bacterium
ACGGATCTTGTTGGCCTTCGGGTCGTAGCGGCCGATCTGGTAGAAGCAGAAGTACAGGTCGTACACGCCATCGTCCACTTCCTCTAGCCCAACATAATCCTCCTGCAGGGTGTTGCTCACAAAGATCTGCCTGCCAAGCACGCGGATCGTCCCGGATCGGCTCACCCGCCGCACCAGGTAGTGACCGGGGTAGTCGTAGGGCTCAAGCCGTTTCGGCATGGTTCGGTCGGAGGCCTGGTAGACCTCACCGGGTCGCTTCATCCCCAACGCCTCGTGCGGGCGCTCCTGGTTGAACTCTTCCCGGAAGTGATCAAGCTTCCGCTGCTGGCCTCGCAGGCTGCTCGCCGGTGGGATCGTCGCTTCCTGCTTCAGTGTGCGGTGCATGCGCTCATGCACCCCGTTTTGGTGCGGCTTCCCCGGCTCGATGAGCTCTGGGTAGATGCCCAGCTTGATGAACCACACCGACAGCTGAGAGAGCCGCGCAAGCGCGTTCGAGGCGAACGGCACCCCGTTGTCCGTACGGATACGGCTGGGCAGCCCGTAGGTCTCAAAAAGCCCTTTGAAATGAGTGAAACTCTTCTGTAGGGAGATCGCCGGGTGTGCGTCGCAGCCGAGCAGGTAGCGGGAGGCGAGATCACTCACGGTCAGCGGGAAACAGTAGTTGCCGTTCTTCAGGCGGAACTGCCCTTTGTAGTCCGCCGGCCAGATGTCGTTGGGTTCTGCCGCATTCGTCTGCGGGCAGCCCGGGTGGGCTCGCCGGTAGCGGCGCCGGGGCTTCACCAGCCCTTCCCGGGCCAGGATCCGGGCCGCCGTCGGGATCGACGGCAGAGATCGCTCCGTGTCCCGACGCCCCAACACATCCAAGAGCTTCTTCGGGCCCCAACTGGGGTGTCTCTCCCGCAAGCCCACGAGTTCCGCCACGATCGCCGGATCCGTCTGCCCAGGGGAATTGTGCGGTCGGCGCGACTGCTCCTCCAGGCCAGCTTGACCGCCCTCTTCGTAGCGATTGATCCACTTGTGCGCTGTCTTCCGGGAGATGCTGAACCGTTCGGCCAGCTCCGTTACGGAGTAGCAGTTCAGCAGGAAATCTTCGATGAAGCGCTGTCTTTGTTCGCTCACGGTAACACCTTTCCAGGGCATCGGCGCCACCTCCTCTCGGCGAAAGTGTTACCGATGTCCTGAGAATATGTGTTACCTATGTCTTGATAAGATTCTGTTACCTATGTCCTGAACTCGTACGAGATACTAATTTCAAATCAATGAGTTAGTAGTTGTGCCCCTTGTTATAGGTTATGAGATGGGCCATCTTGTGAGTGGAGGCCGGGTCCGCTCCATTGAGCTGTTAAACCGCCTGTAGTCAAAGATACTACAGGTGTCATGGTAACCAACTACAACTATAAATACCCTCAGAATATCGCATCTTCGAAGTACTCATTGCACCTTTTGACCAACGATTGTCAGAATTAAGCAACTTACTAAACGAAGCGGATTATCAGCGGCACCACAATACTGGTGAGTGCAAGACAGACAATGACACCGATAAATAGCAGATACCGCGTACCATAGCCTGTCGTCAGTGAAGCGTCGTAGTATTGGGCTACATCATTGTCCTGGTACATAGCAAGAAGACCGCGGAGCAATTTCTCCCGGGATTGCCTGCCGTAGTTCAACGCTGTGACAGCTATGCCATTTACCAACAGGCTCATAATGATAAAAACCACAAGTATGAGATCATTGGACGAACTTGCACGAGCTGATGCTGCCTCTCCTGCAACCGCAGAGTTAATCCCCAGAACGATAAGATTGAATGCTATCGCTGTCACCATGAAAATCGTATCTGTCCGAGCATTCTGCTGCAACTCTCTGACAATATGCTCATGAACTTGCTTTAACATCTTACCCTCCTCTCATTATTCGGATAATCCATTAGTCTGCATTTCAAAAATGAACGAAACGGCTTCTATAAATCGGTATAAATATTGATTCCGTGGAAGTAATTCCGCGTATCCCTCCATCTTGGGGTGTTATGCGGAAGTTCTTAGGTTCGATCGCAATCCACTCAGTTGCGGGGATCGCTAGCAAAGCAAAAGCCCGACCTCGTTTGATGTCGGGCTTGAATGCTTCGATGAGGGTGCGTGGCTTCCCCCGACACCGCGGCCTACCCTCACTGTCAACCAATTATTGAATTGTCTTATCCATACTACATAATCTGAATGGCATCCTCAATAGATGATTGTAATGTTCCCGATAGCAAGCATTTGCCGCATTAGGAATTTAGGTCGCGAGATGGGACACATCTCTTGAGCCCTTCCGTGGTCAGCTCCGATGACTGTTTAGCGTCGAGACGGTCCTTCTGCAGAGCATCAATTGGCAACAACTTGAAACCGGAGATGGCGATGATGTGGGTTGTACATGTGTCGCTGAAAGCCTCGCGCACTTCGAAACTGATGCAGGTGACGAGAAGGATCCCGATCAGCAACGAGGCAGGTGAGGCGATGGTCTCTGCGTTTACACCTGCCTGGCGAGCGAGGCCACGGATCTGGGTGTCATTCCTCCGCTGCGTGTGCGCCAAAGATGCGATCTCCGCCAAGGGACTCGCGAATGATGGTGTAGAACGCAAACAGCTCGAGCGCAAACGGTGGAAACCCGAGTAATCCCAGCAGCGGCATCTGCCCGTAGGTCCACCCGAAGGGGCGCAATTCCTGGGGGGTGAGGTAAACCCAGTAGGCTCCACCCGCCGCCACTGCTTGCTGATTCCAGGTCTCCCAGATGAACCCGCAAATCAAGCCGCCCAGCAACAGTGCCCCAATCATGCGGCGAGAGCCACTTCGCCACTGCCGGCGTATGGAGGGTAAGCCCAGCTTCTCGTTGATCGGGTCCAGCACCAGGAAAAATCCGATCCAAACCGCGCCAAACAGGTAGGATGCAGCGCTAGCGGGCAAGGCTAAAGGGATGGTGACCATGGCGATCCCAGCCAGCCACCAGGCCCAGCTGGGCCCTGTGCGCGACCTGGCGCGCGATTCACTTCCTCGTTTCCCAACGCGCTCTATCAACGCCAGAACCAGATCTGTGATCTCGAAGACGCCTGGGATGATGGTTGCGAACGACCAGAAGTAGCCAAAGTCGCGTGCCAGTGTGCTGGCCGGCAAGCCTTCGTACCGCCAATTCCTCATATGCAGGTTGTAGGCCTCAAAAATCAGCCAGACCGCCACGGACGCCAATATCAGGAGGGGAAATTCGCGGCGCCGCGTCATCAACCATGAGCGACCTCGCAAGCGGTAGACGATCCCATCAACGAACAGGACGAGACCGGTCCACATGATGGGGGTCAACCACGTCGCAACAAGTGAACTGTCGCCAGCCAATAGTGCCTGACCGCCAAGTAGGATGGCCAGTCCGATCCATGTGAATGGCGGAATGCGCGGGGTTTCGGTCATTCAGCTAGTGAGATCTGCAGCTCGCCCTGGGAATCATAGGAGTAGGCCGCAAAGAATACGTCTTTATTGGCCTGCGCCCTAAGGGCTTGGGGAATGAGGAAGTCTAAGTCCTCAACCAAGCTAAATTCGGCAAGTCTGTCGA
>JBDLIZ010000642.1:0-3571 GCA_039714615.1 Pseudomonadota bacterium
ATGGTCTTCCAAAACCCCAAGCCAAACCTTTTTTGATAAAACCAGATCGCCAGCAACACCCCCACAAACCCGCCATGAAAGCTCATACCGCCTTGCCAGATCTTGAATATCAACAACGGATCTTGCAGGAACTGAGACAGGTTATAGAACAAGACATAACCGATACGCCCCCCCAGGATCACACCCAGCACGCCATAAAACAGCATGTCACTCACCTGCTCCGGTTTGATACTAATGTAGTCTTTCTTGGCACGTAGCTTTCCAAGCCATAAAAAGGCCAGAAATCCAATCAGATACATCAGACCATACCAGTGCACCTTCAAGGGCCCCAGACTGATGGCAATGGGATCGATATTTGGGTAGGTCAACATGGCAGTAATGTTAGCACGAGGTGAGTTTGATTTTTGAAAGTATACCGTTTCTTGTTCCGCAATTTACAGGATTTAAGTCGTGTAGTCTCATACAACTGTTGGGGATAAGGCAACTTGATTGCGGTGAAAAGTAGGCAATTGGCAATCGCAAGCCAATTACACTGACACAAAATAAACGAATATTTATTTATTATTCAATACGTTAATGGCTTGATTGCAGGAGATGATCATGTGGAATATTAAATGCATCTAATACTTCGGAATGACTTGTGCTGCTGGGAGCAACAGGATTTCGGCTGAGCACATAAATCATCCTTGTATGCAGTGTCTAAAACGAAATTGTGAGAATTCATGTCGAGCCGGCACTGTGTTCATTAAATCGAATGATCCATCAGCAGTAGGCTGAATAGGCGGAAACAATGCATATCCACCGATGTATCAGCAACACGTATTCAAGTAGGCGTCTCAAACCATGGCATCGCAGGGAGCGATTACCGGCCCGAAATCCTTCGCCATCCCATCCCCCTAGTGTCGGGTATGCGGCGGCGCACTCATGGCTCACCACGATGGTGATGAGTTTCCTGGCGCTTATTTTCTTCGCCCAACCCAGTGCGGCCCGGGGACTCATCCATATCGAGGCCGAGGAATTTGCCTTGAACGCCTACCGCGTTGAAGACAATCCCATAGCCTCCGGAGGCAAACTGATTAGTCTGCGAAATCCCAGCGAACCTCAAGATTCGCCGTCTAACGGTACGGCCACCACCCGGTTTAAAGGACTGTCCGGCACCTATGCTGTGGTCATCAACTATTTGGATGAAGAGGACGGTAGCGCGCAGTTGGGACTTAAGATAGCGGGTGTCAATGTCGACAGCTGGAGTCTCGACCAGAGCCTGGGCTCAGGCGACCCCTTAACAAAATTGCCGTTCACGGCACGCACGATTGGAAATGTCTCCATAAAGCAAGGCGACGTGGTCACCCTGTCGGGCAGCAGAGACAATAGTGAACATGCGCGGGTGGATTTCGTGCAGTTCATTCACTTACCCAGTCTCTGGCAGGCGGAGAAGGCCGTATTACCGCCGGAATCCATCATAAAAACGAATCGACCGGGCTTCACCGGCACCGGATATGTAGACATGATTGGCGAAGGATTCATCGAGTGGACGGTCCTAGTGCCCAAGTCCGCCGATTACACGCTGGAATTCAGGTACACCTATGCAAAGGAGGGGGTCCCGGTGAGACCACTTGATATCCATGTCAACGGCAATCTGGTAGCCTCGCAACTCAAGTTCCCCAATACCATCGTCTCCAACCGGTGGCTGACGCAGAAGGCCATTGTGAAGCTGAACCCCGGTTCGAATACCGTACGTGCAGTCACCACCGGCCATTCCAGTGCGGACATGGACTACCTGTCCGTGATCCCGGTCAAATATATCAACACCAGACAAGATGTCAGGCCGCTGCGGGACCCCTACCATCCCGAGCACGGTGAACCTGGTTATCCATTGACCTATTACGGTCGGATAGACGAGGATGGCAAACGGAAAACCTTGGATGGATGGAAGGCGGTAAATGGTTTTTCTACCCCCCCGACTAAACTTCGCATCATCAGCGCGAGCTATATCAACGCATTCGATCTTGGATTCGGGCGAGAGATGTACTGCAAGGAAACCGGCGCTAAAGGACAAAAACCCGCTTGTTACGTAGATAACTATATCAACCCCAAAGGTGAATCCAAGTTGGTGGCCACGGTAGCCATGGAAACGCGAACAGCTAAGACTGGCCGCCAGTTTACCGCATTCTATGCGTATGATAGCCAAGGAAAGCGGATCAATAGTGCGGCGTTGGACGGTGAAGGGCCAAAGAATATTCCCGGATCCTGTTACGCCTGCCACATGGGATACACCAATACCGACGACGAGACCGAGCATGGCGGCCAATTCCTGCCCTTTGACCAAAACCTGTTCCAGAACTGGCCTGGCAAGCCAACGGTAGCGCAACAGCACGAGAGTATCAGCGACTTAAATGCGCTGATCTGGAATTGGGGGAGAGGGTTCGATGATTCCATACAGACCCTGATCGACGGATGGTATGAAGGCGGTGTATTCTTTGACGTGCACGGAAATGTGGCATTCATTAATAAAACCTTCGATCACAAGCACATACCCAGCACGTGGTTGCCCGAAGACGCTGACTTAACCCGAATAGGCAGAGAGCGGTTACTTTATACCGGTGTCTACGCAAAATATTGCCGGACCTGCCACATTGCACAGGGCCCGTGGGGCGGCTCACTTCCCAAAAACAAAGATCAGCGCGGAATCGACTGGGAGAAAGGCATCGAATTTGAGAAAGATGCGTACCGCCAGATCTGCGTTCCAGGAATCAATCAACCGATCATGCCGCATGCCGAACTCACCTTTGAGCGGTTTAATGCTGCCGGGGACGGGTTCACTGGGAACAAGAGAACCGCCAAGGAATATTTATGCTCTCAACCGCCACCAGAGGAAGAGGAAGAGGAAGAGGAAGAGGAAGAGGAAAAGGAACCAGTGGGTAACGTGGGCGCAGGCAGGGAGTATTTCAAGGCGAATTGTACGAAATGCCACAAGACTGAGGATGTTGGTAGCACAGGTGGAGATCTCACTTGCAAGGGGGGAAAAGTTATCCGAAATCTGAAGGAAATAAACGAAGTTATGAAAAATGATCCAGATGTAAAGAAACTAACAAAAAAACAGTTTGATGATTTGCGTGCATATCTCGACTCCTTCGATAGTTGTTCGTAGAGCCAGCGATCGGGTTCACCAAGGATGGTGGCCCTCTTTTGAACGGCCCTTACTCCATATTCGCATACCCATCCCTAGGAGCCTGTCGGACTTAGGACGATCTACTGCGGAAAAGCCGGATTTGGACAGGTTTATCGATCCTTTTCGTTAAATAGCTACGGCTATTCGCCTCAAACGATCGACAAATCTGCCTCAAACCGTCTTTCCCTCGCTACGATCGCCTAAGTCCGACAGGCTCCTACCCTCCCTCAGTCCCCGTTTTCCATTCAGGTCTTGTGGTTAAGAGACAGCGGCCACTCGCTGCGCTATGTTTGCAGGATTGTATCCACATCAGCCCCCGTGAAAACCCCGCCATGACCAATCGTAAAAACCGCCTCGCCGACCAGACCAGCCCCTACCTGCAACAGCATGCCGACAACCCGG
>JBDLIZ010000643.1:0-3565 GCA_039714615.1 Pseudomonadota bacterium
GGTCACGCTTGAGCCATAGTTCAGATGGATTTTCCATGGAATCCAGCATTTCTGGCTTGTCGTACCAGTCATCGGGATAGGGGAACTCCACGATCTCCACGTCGTCGCGGGTCATGCCGTTGATCCTGAGCATCAGCTCGATCTGCTGCTCCTCCTGGATGTGCCACCAGTCGTTCTTGATGGTATTCAGGCTCTTGGTGAGGCCGATCTTCTTGCCCTTCAGCTCGGTCATCCGGTAGATGTCGTCCCGGGCACGCACCATCATGCAGCCGCCTTCGTGTGGCGCATGCGTCGCCCCCAGCAGTTTAGTACGGCGGAGGTCGGCATGCACCTGGATCGGGGGGAACAGACCGCCGAAACGGATCAGGTTGTCCAGGTTGTGGATGTAGTGCGGGTACCAGTCGTTCTCGGCGCGCGAGCGGAAATAGGCGTACTGGACGCCGATCTTCTTGTACTCCTCCTTGGTCCAGCCCAGCTCCTGATCGACATTGCTGGCGGACACCAGAGGACAGTTGGTGTAGTACACCTCTTTCCAGTCGAGGGGTACCGTTTTACCCTTCATTGCTTCGCTTGTAGCCATGGTTTGTCTCCTATTTCAACAGGTTGAGTTTGTCTAACAATCAAATTGAGCATTAGCGTTATCCTGTGTTCCGGTGACGCGCCACCACTCGTTCTTGATCGCGTTCAGGCTCATGGAGATACCGATCTTCTTACCTTTCAGGTCCGACATCTGGCGGACGCCCTCCCCTTGACGCACAAGCATTGCACCGCCTTCATACAGACAT
This sequence comes from Pseudomonadota bacterium, assembly GCA_039714615.1. Taxonomy (GTDB): domain Bacteria; phylum Pseudomonadota; class Gammaproteobacteria; order JAAEPA01; family JAAEPA01; genus JAAEPA01. Next base: position 786 of record JBDLIZ010000643.1, read on the forward strand.
TTTAGGTCGAGCAGCACGGTATCACGAAGATCCGCCTTGACGTGGATGGCCGGGGATCTGCCGCCAGAGCGGAAGAAATTGTCCAGGTTGTGGATGTAGTTGGGCATCAGTCGTTTTCGCGCATTGAGCGGCAGTAACAGTAGTTCCCACCCATCCGCTTGTACTCTTTCTTTGATCCAGCCCAATTCAGCATCCACATTGCCGGCGTGGATAAGGGGGCAATAGGTGTACCAGGCCTGATCGATGTTTGATTTACTTTGATCACCCATGGATAGTCTTTTTTCCGATATAGATTTAAGTGGTTAATAGCTACTGGCGGCCGGGTAATCGCATCCTGACTTGTTCCCTCAGCCCAACAACTTGAAGGAAATCGCCGCCAGGAAACCGGTTAGAGTGCTCAAACCAACCACGCTCGCCTTGCCCATGTGGACTGCCTCCGGGATCATGGCTCCCGCGATCATGGTCAGCATGGCGCCAGCTGCGAGACCCTCTGCAAAAACGACCCAGGTGGGGCTGAGGAAGTCAGCGAGCAGAAAACCGGCGCCGGCACCAAGCGCTGTAATGACCAGTAGTGAAAACCAGAGTAAAAGTACTTTTCTTTTGCTGAAACCTTGCATACGCATATTGGTGGAACTGGCCAGTGCTTCCGGAAAGTTTGATAGAAACAGACCCGCAATCAGCGTGTAGGGCACTACATCAGCAAGACCGAGCGAGTCGAGCTGCAACAGCTTGCCCTGGAGCAAAACCAGGAGCCCGGCACCGATCACGAAGCTTTCCGGAATGCCATCCAGAAGGATCCCGAGCCAGATGGCAAGCGGTGCACCCTTGTATTCCTCACGGACCTTCCGCCAATCTAGTTCGTTGGGTATTTGAGCGCCCGTTATGAGTGCTTGGCGTGATTTTTCCAGCCAATCCAGTGCCTTTGCGTCGCGCTCGGCGATTAGGTTTGCAATGAGTTGCATACGCTCACCGGTCAGCTCGCGGACGGCGCCGGCAAAAGCCGGAGACAGCTTGCTCAGACGTTGAAAGTCAGCTTTTGACAGGGCGTAGGCCTTGATCGCTGCCTCCGCTGTCCCGGTAGCCGGATGAGGACGGTCGGTAACGAGAGGAATCACGCCGATTACGCTCCCTTCCCCGAACAGGGATTGCAATCCATCCCCCGTACGGGCAGCCACGGTGCCCTCGACGATAAACACCAGTCGGTTGCCGGGTTCACCCTCTGTCGCGATAACTTCGCCGGTCTGATAGCGCACGGGCTGAATCATGTTCACTAGCGTATTTATGTGCTCGGGCGGCAGGTCCTTCAGTAGTGGAAAGGCTGCGAGGTCCTTGAGGGTCGCCAGTTCCCGGTCGCGTTTTCGCGCCGTTAAATAGCTGATGGTGCTGGAGGCGCGGCGCAGGAACCCACCGCGGGCGTTCACCAGCCGGTCCAAAAAGGTAAACACAATACCGCCCGCCGCTGCTCCCGACACCAGCGCCAGGAAGTTGCTAAGCGGATTACCATGCTGTGGAATGCCATCAGGTGCTTCCAAAGCAAATAGTGTTGGTGCCACCAACTCTACCGACAATGCAGCGATCAGCGCTCCGGCACCGAATGCCGCCAGCGTCGAGACGGTGTACGGCCGGGGATTGGTCTGTATGCCGACGAGCGAACCCAGCGGTAGGGATACGGCACTAATCGCCCCCAGAGCAATCGCCCAGATCAGGTACTCGAGTGTAAAATACTCCATATCACTGGCCTTTAAGACGTACTGGTCATCCCGCTGATCGGATACCCTTCGGTCACCGATTCCGATGTAAAAAACATATTTTTCGGATACATTGACATGGCATTTAGTCTCCCTATTATTCTTCGCGAAGCGAAGTCATTTCACACCTGAGCCTCCTTTTTATGGATTGGTGAGTGTTCATTGAGATCATGTCGCACCGCCGTCAGCGGTTCCAGCCGCCTGCCTGGCAAACAGGCGTGCCGCCACCATCGCGACGATCAACGCCAGCGGGACCACCAGCACAATCATCACGAACAACCCCGGGGGCGGGTCCGGAATACCAAAGAATGCGGCAAATACCGCTGCGATATTGCGTGTGCACATCCCGAGCGCCATGCCGCTTCTCTGTTCCTGTTTCAGGCCAAGGCCGATCTTGTACGAAACCAGGGTGATGGCGATGAAGAACAGGACCTGTGAACCTGGGGCAAAGCTGCCTACGGCGCTGAGCATCTCCTCACCGAAAAGCACCAGGGTAAGCACAAGACATATCAGCAGCAGTCCTGCCGCGTGCGCCTCCGACAGCGGAATGACCCTGGTGATCAGGTAGGCGATGGCCGGTCCTACAAATCCAGCCCCAGACGAGGTTCAGTATCACGAACCTGGGATTCCGAAACGTCTTGATTGCTTCTCTCATGTCGAGCTCAAGGCCAATGGCCGCCAGGTTGGCCACGGTGAAAATCACCACCACTATATTAAAAAAACAGTCTCAATGGTCATAGGTTGGTCTCTGCCACGGCGTATGGCTTTTAATCATAATCGAGGCGGGGATCTCCGGCCCGCCGGTCTTGTCGCCGATCCGAACGGCGGATCACGCCGGTGGCGCCAGCTGGTCCGACCACATTGGGTGTTGTCCCCTGTGTCTGAGACGTTGCCTCTTGGGGGGCAGACTCTGTCTCCTCGGGAGCGGACTCTGCCGATTCCGTGGTGGTCTCTTCGACCGTTGTCGTTCCGTCTGGCTGCGTGGTAGTCGTGGTGGTTGTCGTTTCGGCGCTAACCATACTGGTCGCCAGC
>JBDLIZ010000644.1:0-3565 GCA_039714615.1 Pseudomonadota bacterium
GCATAGATCGCCCAAGCTCTTTTTATATAGGATTGAAATTTGATATCTTGATTGTTCGTCATGTTGTTCATTATAGAGTGCTTCTCGCGGATCACTCAGAAAATTCCCGTTCAAAGGCTGAAATACATCTGCCAGTTCAATCGATCGATGCAACACTTTATCGTAAAGGGAAAAGGTGGTGTGCATGTAGATAGATCATCGCAAACGTTAAGGTTTTACTGCATTAGAGGCAATGGAGCTGTGGGATCGGTGGCAACGCGGGTCCAATGAGAACACCAATCGCCTGCTCAGGAAGTATTATCCCAGGGAACCGACTTGCCGGGATACTCGCAAACTCATCGGAACAAGGTGGCGCGCCAACTTAATGAAAGACCAAGAAAAGCGTTAGAACTCGAAACTCCAGCAGAGAGTATTAACGCCTGTGTTGCATCGACCGGTTGAACCCGCCACTAAAGTCGGTCATTCAGAGTCAGAAGGTCAGCCACCTGTCCGATTCGGTTGACTGATCTGGATAGTAAGTATCCCCCGGCAAAGCCGGGGGCTTTAGTTTTGTGAGCCGCTCGAAGCGGCATTTACGGAGCCTGCGGCTCCTTGGGACCCCTAAAGGGGTCGGCTACATCAGTTTCATTTGATCGACGCGGCGATCCTCTTCTTCCTGGTGCCGTATGTAATTCCGTATCACCTGTTCATCTCGGCCCACTGTCGATGCAAAATAGCCTCGAGCCCAGAAGTGCTGCCCAACATAGTTACGCTTCCGACCAGCATACATCCGCGAAATATGGATCGCACTCTTCCCTTTGATAAAGCCAACCACTTGAGACACCGCAAATTTCGGCGGAATCGAGATCATCATATGCACGTGATCCGGCATCAGATGCCCTTCCTCTATCAAGCTCTCTTTCTGCCTCGCCAGCCGATGAAATACTTCTCCCATCTCCTTGCGAATCTGACCAAACAGTACTTTCTTTCGATACTTCGGGATAAATACTATGTGGTACTTACACTCCCACCGAGTGTGATTTAAACTATTTACTTCTCTCATGGTTTCTCCTTAGCGTGGTGCTTGGCGGCTCACGCCGGGGAGTTACTATGAGATTCCCGATACTGTCAAACTGTTAATGCCTCCCCAGCAGAGCTGGGGGGGTCTCCATATTTTACTAGCCGGAAATGCAGCCGGTGCATACAGACACCAGGGGGTGGCTGGCAGGAGCATCTTTGTCCCTGGCCTCACAACAGCAGGCGTCATCCATGACATGCCACGGATAATGAGGTTTTTTGATTATTATGGTGCTTCTGATTGTTTGCCTGGCCCCGGTTCATCCAGCCCTTTGATGCCACTGATCACCTCCTCGAGGCTCAGGCGAAACTGCGTCATTTGCTCCACTGCAACATCCAGGTCACCCGTCATGCATGCTTCTTCCATCGCCGTGGCTTCCTGATGGAGCTTCCACGCACCCAGGTAACCACTGCTCCCCCTTATACCGTGGGCAATCTCTCTGGCTTCCTCGATAGCACCTCGCGCAAGTAACGCGCCGATCTCTGTGCTGCTGTTCCAGCGCTGCTTGTAAAAACTCCAGAGTATTTTTTTAAAGGTAGGCCAGTCGCACTTCAGCTCCTTCATGGCGCTATCAGCGTCAATGCCAGGCAGTGCGTCGTGCCAATGCTCGTCAACCGCCGGCGAACGTTCTGTGCGCACCATTACTGGCGATGCCGGGGTTTCTTGCCCGTCGGCGGTCGGCAGTTGTTGCAGCAGGACAGCCACCAGATAATCTCCATCTACCGGCTTGGTAACATGGGCCACCATGCCTGCAGCCAGACAACGCTCTTTTTCTTCGGCCATTGCGTGCGCCGTCAGCCCGATCACGGGCAGGGAAGGTGCAATTGATTTAATCTGTCGGGTAGCTTCATAACCATCCATCACCGGCATTTGCACATCCATGATTGCGATATCGAAGTTGGCAGGGCCCAGTTCCTCCAAGCGGTCGAGAGCCTGCTGACCATTTTCGGTGAGCACGACGTTGGCTCCCTCGTATTCCAGCATTTCTCTGAGTACCGTACGGTTGAGTTCATCATCTTCAACGGCCAACACGGTCAGACCTGCCAGACGGGCAGCAGCGATTTGGGGTTCCCTGGGTACATGATGCTCTGGTTGTAGCGCCTTTGTCAGTGGCAGACACAGGGTAAAAGTGCTGCCCTGGTCGAGTACGCTCTCGGCTGTAATATTGCCACCCATCAGCCTGGCGAGACTGTAGCTTATGGCGAGTCCCAGTCCGGTGCCACCAAAGCGACGTGTGGTCTTGCCGTCGGCCTGTTCAAAGGCTTTGAACAGGAGAGAAATCTGCGCATTGTCCATGCCGATACCGGTATCAATCACCGAGAAGCAGATTTCCGTATCGGCAGGATGGACCACAAGTCTTACCTCGCCCTGCAGGGTGAATTTAATCGCATTGCCAAGCAGATTTACCAATACCTGGCGCAGTCGCCGGGGATCACCAATGACCCAGTCAGGAAGTTCCGGAACGTACTCGACAGTGACACTCAGATTCTTTGCACGAGCGGGTTCCTGTGTAAAGCTCAACGCGTCGTCAACAATGGCGGTTATTTGAAAGGGTAATAAGTCAATACGAAGTTTACCTGCATCCAGTTTCGACAGATCCAGGATCTCATTGATGATGCTCAGCAAATGCTGGCCAGAGGCCAGAATATACTTGAAGCGATCCCTGGCACCCGGCTCAGAACTGGCGCGCCTGCCGACCTGGGCAAAACCCAGTACCGCATTCAACGGGGTGCGAATCTCGTGACTCATATTGGCCAGGAACTGGCTCTTGGCGGAATTGGCTTTCTCAGCCTGGTTTCGGGCTTCCTGCAATTGCACCACCTGCTCCTCAAGCAGGCGTGAATTCCGCATTGCGGCCCAGTAGCGCAGATTCAACTGTCTACCAAACCCCAGCAGGAACACAAGATACAGCAGGTACAAAAAGCCGAATACTGTGCTATCCGCTGTGCCAATCACCATCAATGTCACAAGGCTGGGTACGAGCATGAGCACGACAAATGCCCCTAACAAGCGCAGGTGCGTATACAGCGCAGTCGTGCCACCGGCTACAAGCCCGGCTGTACAGAACGAGATCAGATAGGCAGGCCAGGAGGGGAAGTAATACCAGATCAGTACCGCATTCAGCCCCCCCCAGGTACCCGCATTAACAATAACCGTTGCGCCATAGGCCTGTTGCCAACGGTGACAGGACAGACGTTCGTAAATCCTGTCAAACCCAACACCCAGAACAAGGCGTGTGGCAAATGCCAGCCCAAGCACCAGGATGCCAAACATGCTGACAAGAGGTGATTCGTCGGCCACGTTCGTGGTATAGATGATGATAAGCCAGGCGACTGAATAGAGGATACTGCTTAAAGTGGCCGCCTGAGCCAGATCTTTATCAGCGGCTTTAATTGATGAAAGATCAGTGCAGGACATGATGAAAAAATGACATCTATGGCTGTAAACCCCGGGTAGACTTTCCTGAGTGCCGACGCCACCCGTGCAAGGATGTACTCATTGCGGTAG
>JBDLIZ010000645.1:0-3555 GCA_039714615.1 Pseudomonadota bacterium
CCCGCCATGGGCGCACCCGAACACGGTTACCCCCCATTACAGGATGCCCCGGGAAGCTACGTCATGCTTGGGAATAATGACGAGTCGTAGGTCTTCCTATTTCTACGATCCTATGTTCTGAAGAGACAGCCCCCTGCACCGACTTTAGAACGTATTGCTCAGCGCTATGCCAAGCGTAACCGGGCGATTATCACAAAATAGTCTGCGGATTATCCTTGCAAATAAGGAATAGATGTCCATAAATACAAGGATGATTGAAAGAAGGCTTACCGAGCGGATTCGTCAACACCTCCAGCTATTCCCCGCGCTTTTCTTATTTGGGCCCGTCAGGTAGGCAAGATGACACTTGCCGGTCGGATTGCCGATGATACCGAAAGTGTTTATCTTGATCTTGAAAATCCGAATGATTTCGCAAAACTCGAGGATGCGCGCGGTTATTTAGCTGCCCAGCGCGGCAAACTTGTCATTCTGGATGAAGTGCGGCGCGCGCCCGGTTTATTTCGGATTTTGCGCGGTCTGATTGATGAAGGTATCCGTGAGAACAGAGCCGCCGGGCAGTTTATGATGCTGGGATCGGCATCAATTGACCTTCTGCGTCAATCCAGCGAGACGCTTGCCGGTCGTATAGCCTATATGGAGTTATCTCCATTCGATGTTCTGGAAATAGAGTCTGACCGAGAGCAACTGCTTTGGATCAGGGGGGATTCCCCCGCAGTTTTTTCGCCGATAACGAAAGGCAAAGCGTAATCTGGCGGGAGAATTTTATTAGAATCTATCTTGAACGCGTTATTCCTCAACTTGGTCCTCGTATCCCAGCGGCAACCTTGCGTCGCTTCTGGACCATGTTAGCTCACACTCAAGGTGCATTACTTAATGCGGCGCAACTTGGGCGCAGTCTGGCCGTTGATGGTAAGACAGTCGCGAAATATCTTGATCTTATGGTCGATCTTCTCCTTGTCCGCCGGATGCCTCCTTGGCACGCGAATGTCGGCAAGCGGTTGGTGAAATCACCAAAGACCTATGTGCGGGACAGTGGATTGGTGCACACATTACTGCGCCTGGATGACTACGACGATGTGCTTGGCCACCCGATTGCCGGAATGAGTTGGGAAGGCTTCATCATCGAAAATCTCTTACCTGTCGCGCCGCAACGGATACAAGCCAGCTTCTACCGCACGGCGGCCGGCGCTGAAGTAGACCTCATTCTGGAGCTTCCCGGCAACAAGACATGGGCAATCGAAATCAAGCGTGGTCTGGCCCCACGGGCCGAAAAGGGATTCCACATCGCTCTGGATGATATCGGACCTGAGAAGGCCTTTATCGTCTATTCGGGTGACGAGCGCTACCCGAAAGGTAAGAATATCGAGGCGATTGGACTGCTGGATTTGACGAAAGAGCTGGCGGCGCTATAGGTTTTAGGATAAAGAGTTTGAGTGAGGTTTTAAGGGGGGGTGGGGTCGAAGGGCGGCTGATATTATCGGCCTAAGTGGTGAACTTCATCGTTGAATGTGGCGTTTGTGAGTCTTGCGATAAACCGTGGTCTGTCCCCTATTGTCCACATCCGTCATAAGTATTTTTTACAAAAACGGATTGCGAAAGTGCACGCCTTCCAGCTCTCGACCGTGTTGAAAATCTTCACTCAATAGGACGTTTACCCCCGCTTGCTTGGCCGCCGCCCATAGCATGGCATCCCAGAAAGAGAGTCGGTGGTTTTCCACAGCGTTGATGGCTAACTGCAAGGTCGTGGTTTTTGGCAGGATGGTGGGAAACAATAACTGCCAATCCTGTATCTGCTCCTTCGCATCGCGAATAGGCATTTTTCCCTTGCGTGTGACGGCTGAAAAAAATTCGCTCAATGCCTGTAGGGTCAGTACACAGATCTGCTCAACGGCATTATCGACTATCGCCATTGCTCTTTGGTGACGAGTCCCCGCATCTTTATCGACAGCGTAAATTAAAATATTTGTATCGAGCGTGATTCTGTCAGCGCTCATGGCTCGCATCTCGGTCAAATCGACCGCCACCCAAGGAATAACCTCGCTGCATACGATGGTGTGTTCTTTCCCGAGCTATGCGCTGTTCCTCTGAGAGTTGTTTTACTGCTTCGATAGCGGCTAACCGAGCAACCGGTTGTCCGCGCCGCGTAATGATGACCTCTTCACCTTTTTCAACAACCTTAACGTAGTGAGACAGATTCTGATTTACTTCTCTGAGGCTTGCGTACTGCGTCATAAAAGTCTCGACAAACTAGGCACAGTTAATAATGTAGTACATCCTACATTATTAACTGTGCCGTAACAAGGTCGAATCCCATCCGCGCCCACATAGGGTAGCCTTCCGGCGTGTCCGATAAACAAAGCGGAACAGGAACCGAGAAGGAACCGGGTCAGAAGGAACCGGGTCAAACCTGCATTATTGCGCTAATAATACAATGGCACAGGCCTGACCCGGATTTTTTAGACCAGATCCTTTAACTCTTCTCACAACGCTCCGAAAAGGTGCATTCCAGCCCTTAGGCGGCCTGAATATCTCTGACTGGAACCCTGGCTTAGTACCGTGCAATGAGTAGTGCATCCAGAGTTACGATAAATATTAGAAAGCACTCATGCAGCGGCTCATGACAGTTTTGAGGAATGACAATCATTGGAACGAAAAGTCATCACCCTAAGCGGGCGGACAAGGCTTTTACATACCTAATTTGCTATGTGAACCAAGACGCACAAGCTGTAACACCCCATCATCTGGCTTGCGGTAGATCAAAATCAGATCGGGTTTGATATGGCAATCCCGATGATCTTTCCAATCGCCTGTCAATGCATGGTCTCGATGTTTTTCAGCAAGTGATTAGTTATTGATTAAAGCTTTCAGCACCTCGATAAAAGTAGTTTCCAGTGTTGCTCGATGCTTACCTTTGGCTTCTCGTTTGTAATCACGCTTGAATTGAGTTGTTCGCTCAATCCTCCGCATTTAAGTCAGCCCTAAGTGCATCCACATTATCGAAAGATGCCAATTTTCCACGCCGAGCTTCTTTCATTGCCTCTATGGTTTCAGCATTAGGGACCATTGGCTCGAAAGGCAGTGCTTTTTCTCTGGCGACACGGGTTAACATCAGACGAAAAGCATCCGAGATAGTCAGCCCCATGCTGGCCAGCACAACGGTGGCTTCTTCTTTAATGCGCTCATCAATACGAGCACGCACAACAGCATTTGCAGGCATAGCACAATCTCCTATAGTAATGAGCTACATTGTAGCTCATTATTTCGTGCCTTGTAAAATGGCCAGCAAACCGGGTCGGGCCTGCGTTATTGGCCAGCAAACCGGGTCTGGCCAGCAAACCGGGTCGGGCCTGCGTTATTGCTCTGGCCAGCAAACCGGGTCGGGCCTGCGTTATTGCTCTAATAATGCAATAGCACAGGCCTGACCCGGTTCTGTTTCGACCCGGTTCTGTTTGACCCTTTCCAGTAGTCTTGCAACTCGATGGTTAATGTACTCCGAGCCATTATCGGCGTGAAATGCCAGAATGACAAAAGGGAAGGTTTCAACCAGCATCCCCA
>JBDLIZ010000646.1:0-3545 GCA_039714615.1 Pseudomonadota bacterium
ACGGTTTGATGAGGGAGGGCTGGCTAACGTGACTATGGCTCGGCTATTGAGGCACCGCCGGACGAAAGGGGCGGCAACAGATAGGTTGGGCCTGCGGATGCGGTATGCCTGCTCTCTACTCTACCCTTCCTCCTTCAACGGCCTGTTAAATCGACATTACTCGAATTTAGAGTTATTCAACACAAATCACCTGAAAGAGGATGATTAAGCCTGAATCAATCGGACGCTGAATACAAGATCAAGTTTGGACTAATATAACTTAGATTTTAACATACTAGCCACCCATACCCATCTGAATGTACCCTGCCGGACAAACATCCATACATATCTGACAGCCAATACACTTTGCATAATCGGTGTCAACATAACGCCCCATAGCGTGTTTATCCTTTTTCACCCTAAATATGGCATCCTGTGGACAGTAGATCAGACAACTATCACATTCAAAACACATTCCACAGCTCATACAACGGTCGGCCTCTTCAATGACTTGCTCTTCAGTAAGCCCAGAAAAGCGCTCATTAAAATTAGCTAATACATTAGCTTGGTTAATATCGTGTTCTTCACGTAAATTTCTTCCAATCTCAGAAAAATACCCTTTGAACAATTTTTCATGTGTGGCGATTTCAGCAAAACTACGATCTTCATAATTATGCACTGCAAAATCAGAACTGTCCGTTCCCCAAACTTCCGTATGGTCATATTCTGCTGGTATTAACCCATGCGTGGAAAGTTCTTGAAGGAGACTGAAATGATGAGCATCCACTTTAGGTCGTGCTGGGATTTCCTCGTCTTGAAGGTAAGCGTCTATCCCTTCCACAGCAATGGACGCATGGCCAATCGCCGTTGTTAACAGATGTGGTTTTATCGCATCACCACCTACAAAATGACCCGGTTTATCTTTCACCTGATACACTTTATCAGCGTTCATCAAACCCCAGCCATTATCGAACGCTTCAATTCCAGTATAATCCCCTTTCTGTCCGGTAGCGCCTACGATCATAGTGCATTCAATATTAAATTCCTCACCTTCTCGTTTCACCATTTTACCCTCGACCCAATTAACGGGCATGACACGAAGCGCTTTCGCTCGCCCCTCATCATCTAAAATTACTTCGAGTGGAGCTAAACTTTCATGGATTTCAACGCCTTCTGCAATAACAGATTCTAATTCATATTTGGAAGCAGGCGCTTTAGAAATGGGCCGACGATAAACAATCCACACATCACCGCCAACACGACGTGCCGCAGTCGCTACATCCTGTTCAGTTTGACTCAGCAGAATGGCCTCAGGACGTTTATCTGCATCAACCTCTTCAATATGCCCAATACGTCTTGCAACAGCCGCAACATCCATTGCGGTGTCACCAGCACCAACAACGAGTATGCGACCTGAAAGATGTTGTAAACGACCTTCATTAAAAGCACGTAAAAATACAATGCCATCAACACAATTAGGCGCATCCGCCCCAGGAATGGGTAATGGTTTACCTGCGGTAGTACCAATACCCCAAAAAACGGCATCATAATCTTTTTCTAATTGTTCAATGCTGATATCTGTTCCAACCCGTGTATTGAGTTTCACCTCTACCCCAAGATCAACAATGCGTTTAATTTCACTGCTAAGCACATTACGTGGTACGCGATACCCGGGAATACCAAATACCATCATGCCGCCCAATGCACTATAACTCTCGAAAATAGTGCAGGCATGTCCTTTAAGACGTAAAAAATAGGCGGCAGCCAAGCCGGCAGCACCACCACCAACAATGGCAATACGTTTTCCAGTCTCTTTTTCTGGCTTTTTAAAAGCCAGTTTGTTTTCTAATGCCCAATCACCAATATACTGTTCAACCGAGTTGATACCCACGAAATCGTCCAACTCGTTACGATTACAACCATCTTGGCAAGGTGCTGGACAAACACGCCCCATAATGGCTGGAAACGGGTTGGACATTGTCATACGCTGAAAAGCATACTCTTGCCAAGGCATATCACCTTGCGGTTTATCTAATCCACGTACAATAGAGAGCCATCCTCGGATATCATGCCCAGACGGACAACTACCCTGACAAGGTGGTGTGCGATGCACATAAGTTGGGCAAATTGGGGAGTCACCATACAACGCAATGTCTTCATTCCAATCCCTAATCTCGGCGTCGCCATCTTCATAACGTCGAAAAGTAAAAGCGGTTTTGCTCATTATCTTTTTTCTCCAGACTGCACACACAGAAGGCGAAAGGCGCCTCACAAGCGATGGGGTTTCTCGAACTTCCTGTTCTGGAAATTAAGAGTAGCACGCTGTCCGGAGCCTAAGGACGCTCTGATTAATCCGTCATTCCGGAGAAGGCCGGAATCCAGGTGTTGGATTCTTCTGGATCCTGGCATCCGCCAGGATGACGCAATTGGACTTGATCAGGATTTCCCTAAGCGCATTCTCTGGTATTGGTTCAAGACTGTTGACCTTGACGGAGAAGTGAGATTGAGTTGGGTTGGGACCTGCCGCATGCCTATCGGGGGCTAACGATGGCTTTCAGCAGGCAGTAGAAGTCCGTTGTCACATTTCCGGACATCTGGTGTTGAGCGAAAAGTGGGCATTCACTACGGGTACGGCAGTGTGATCACATGACCGGCCCTGAAGGGATGATGGCAGGGGATGAGCGGTCAGGTCTTGCGTTTTGGAATATCTTTAAGATCATCTGAAGTCTAAACGGGCCCCACGTCTGTTCCGGGTTGACGATATTTTCAGCATTCGATTGGCGTTTCACAGGACAAACAGCATGAAAGCAATTTGGTTCCTCCTGTTACTGCCCTTTCTGCTGACCAGTGCCCACGCGGCGCCACAAGTGCTCGACAGCGGGCCGCGCCAGGTGACCTTGCTGGAACTCTATACCTCGCAGGGTTGCAGCAGTTGCCCGCCGGCCGAGCGCTGGCTGAACGAGTACGTCGCCGACGAGGATCTCTGGACGGCGATCGTCCCGCTCGCGCTGCATGTCGACTACTGGGACTACATCGGCTGGAAGGATCCGTACGCCCGTCCGGAACACGGGCGGCGCCAGCGTGCCTACGAGCGTAGTGGCCTTGCCCGGTCCGTATATACGCCGGGTGTGTTCGTGAACGGGCGCGAATGGCGTGGCTGGACGAGGGGCCTGCCGCCGGGCGCATCGGATGCCTTGCCTGGCAATCTGCGTGTTCAGATCGAAGCGTCTTTGATCACGGCTGCATTCCCGTCCAGCGATGAGTCGCTGGAACTCCACGTGGTCGTGCTGGGCTTCGGTATCGAGACCCACGTCCTGCGTGGCGAGAACAGCAACCGCACCCTGCGCCAGGAGTTCGTGGTGCTGGATCACGCTGTTCACAGCACGACGGACGGGCGTTGGACAGTGCCGCGTCCGGCCCTTCCGGCGGAGGCGGACCGTTACGCCATCGTGTTCTGGGTGAGCAGTGCCGGCGAGCCCCGGCCCCTTCAGGCTACCGGTGCATGGTTATCGAGGTCAGAGTAAAAACTCACGATGATTTCAGCCAGACCTCAGTTGTTGGGCGCT
>JBDLIZ010000647.1:0-3544 GCA_039714615.1 Pseudomonadota bacterium
CATTTCCTATTGGATGCCATCGGGTTCAAATATTCGCTCGACCCGCAGCATTTCCTGGACCTGGTATTGCATACTCAACCTGTCCTCGAAATGCAGGGTTGCATTCGGCCCGATAGGTACCACCCGGATCTGTTTATGCGCCATGACCTTGGCACGAAAATCAGGACGGATTTCCACATATTTCTCGAGTGAATAGAGGTCTTGGCGATTTAGCTTTTCCATTTTACACAATTCCGATCTGAGGGTTTATTTCATTATCTAGATCCTGCTGCAGGATCTAGGTATTACAATCCGTAGGCCATACGCAGCAGGGTCAGCGGGTGTTTTGGTAAGCGACCATCCTTGAGACCATTGCTGATCTGATGACCCGCCATAGGGCAATCGCTGCTGAAATGATCCACTGCGGCCTTGTTCACCCGGTTGACTACCGGTCGACAGATCTTCATCGAGAAATCATGAAACTCACTCTTGATGGCATAGGTACCATCGTGCCCTGAACAACGTTCGATCACCTCGATTTGGGTACCCGGTACGAGTTTCAGCAGATCACGGGTCTTAAGACCTATCTTTTGCACCCGCAGATGGCAGGCCGTGTGATAGACGATCTTGCCCAAAGGATTCTTGAAATCCGTATTTAGCCTTCCCTCTTTATGGCGCAATATCAAGTATTCGAAGGGGTCGAAAATATGTCCCTTGAGTTTTCTCAGTAGCAGGTCATCGGGAAACATCAATGGCAGTTCCTGTTTGAACATCAGTACACAGGAAGGCACGGGGGCGACGATATCCCAGCCCTGTTCGACCCTCTCGACGAGCGCGGGTAGGTTATTATCTTTGGCCTGTTCTACCGCCTCCAGATCGCCCAACTCCAGTTTAGGCATGCCGCAACATTGCTCCTTTTTAACCAAGCTGACGGCAATGCCATTGTGCTCGAAGACCTTGACCAGATCCTCCGCCAGCTGCGGTTCGTTATAATTGCCATAACAAGTGGTAAACAAGGCCACCCGACCGCGGGTTCCCGCCACCGCTTCAGGCGCACGCCTCTCCGATGTGTGGCTACTCAAGCGCTTGCGCGCTGTGTTGCTGTGATAGGAGGGTAAAACGGCCTTTGGATGAACGTTCAGCGTTTTTTCCAATAGCTTGCGCAGGGCCGGTTGTTGATTTGCCGCGTTGATGATCTGGGAAACTACGGGGATCGATGCAAGACGACCTATCGCATCGGTGGAACTCAGCACCCTGTCCCTCATCCTGACGCCATCCTTCTTATATTTGATCGCCTTGGCCCTTAACATCAGATGAGGAAAATCGACGTTCCAATCATGGGGCGGCACATAAGGACATTTGGTCAGATAACACAAGTCGCACAGATAGCAGTTATCAACGACCTTCCAATAGTCCTGCTTGTTGACACCATCGACCTCCATGGTCGATGATTCATCGACTAAATCGAACAAGGTGGGGAAGGAATTACACAAGCTGACACAGCGCCGACAACCGTGACAAATGTCATAAACACGCTCCAGCTCGGCAAAGAGCGCGGTTTCGTTATAAAATTCGGGATTCTTCCAGTCCACTGGATGCCGTGTAGGGGCCTCCAAACTACCCTCTTTAAAACCCTCGACAGATGACATAAGATTCTTCCTAATAATTTATGAAGGGGCCGACCCCTCCCCAAGGAGCCTAAACCAAGATTAAGAGACACAGCAAGGCGAGTAACTTGCTTGCCGAGGGATCTTTAACGAGTTCCCACGAGAACCACAGCTGGATTTGAAGCACAGCCATAGGTACGGCGTCCTAGGAGCCTGTCGGATTTAGGCGATCGTAGCGAGGGAAAGACGGTTTGATGCCAACCTTCCCTGGTTGGCCCTCGTTGAGCAGCCGATGGCTGTCCAAATCCGCTCCCGGCGGATTTGTGAGGCAGATTCTTCGATCCTTTGAGGCGAATAGCCGTAGCGTGTAACGAAAAGGATCGGGAAATCTGGCCAAATCCGGCTTTTCCGCAGTAGATCAGTCCTAAATCCGACAGGCTCCTAGCCTAGAAGCCCGTCCGAGGCATTTTGATACAGCTGCTGAAGGGCCGGTTTCCCTACCGGCTCTCAATAGCTACTCCGCGAGTGAATCCAGGGCCTTCTTGAAACGATTGGCATGAGAACGCTCAGCCTTGGCTAGGGTCTCGAACCAGTCGGCAATCTCATCGAAATCCTCATCGCGGGCTACTTTGGCCATGCCGGGATACATATCGGTGTATTCGTGAGTCTCTCCGGCAATCGCGGACTTCAAGTTGTCTTCGGTGCCACCAATGGGTAGACCAGTCGCAGGATCACCACACTCTTCAAGGTACTCCAGGTGTCCATGTGCATGCCCGGTTTCACCCTCGGCAGTGGAGCGGAAGACCGCGGAGACATCATTATAACCTTCAACATCGGCCTTCTGGGCAAAATAGAGATAACGACGGTTTGCCTGCGATTCGCCGGCAAAGGCATCCTTAAGACTCTGTTCGGTTTTACTGTTCTTGAGATCCATATTATATTCCTCACTGTTTATCGAATTAGGGTATGAGAACGATTCTGATCTAGGCTGAGACTCCAGCCTAAATCATCCACATCAAATTTAGACTAAGTCTAAATAGTTGTCAACAGATAGTCTTCGTTTACTGCATATCCGTTATCAGCGTGGTATGTTTAAGCTTAGAAAAACCTATAACGGAAACCCACAGTGCCGCGCAAAAAAGCTACTGCTAAACCTACCGGTGAACATATAGACTTCGAACAGGCCTTGCGAGAGCTAGAATCGCTGGTTGAAGAACTCGAAACCCGTGAATTCCCGCTTGAGGAATCGCTAAAACACTTTGAACGGGGAGTCACCTTAACCCGAATCTGTCAGACGGCGCTCACCGCCGCCGAACAAAAGGTAAGGGTTCTGACGGAAAAAGAAGGCCGGGTAAGTCTCGAACCATTAGATGTTCTAGATAAGAAAGGATCTAATGGTTGATTCGCGGATGTAAAAGAACGGCCAAGCCGGAACGAGTATCTCATTCCACTCACTCCCAGTCGCGCCCGAACCCCATCAACGGGGACCATAGAGATCATTACCCAAATGAGCATGCAACAACTGCTGAATACCGAAAATCGACTTCGTGAACTTAGCCACCGCGTGGAACAGGCCCTGCAACGCTGGCTTCCTCCCGAGCAGACTCATCCGACCAGCCTCCACCAAGCGATGCGTTACTGTATATTAAATGGCGGTAAACGTATCCGACCCGCGTTGATTTACGCTACCGGGATGGCACTGAATGTCCCGCTGTCGAAATTGGACAGACCCGCCTGCGCAGTGGAATTGATCCACACCTATTCGCTGATTCATGATGATCTTCCAGCCATGGACGATGATGACTTACGCCGCGGCAAACCCACCTGCCATAAGGCCTACGATGAGGCCACGGCCATACTCACCGGTGATGCCATCCAGGCCCTGGCCTTTCAAGTCTTGGCCCAAGTCGATGAAATGGATTTCGATCCTGCAAGCCGATTGAAGATGGTACAGACGC
>JBDLIZ010000648.1:0-3531 GCA_039714615.1 Pseudomonadota bacterium
AAGTGACGGACACTGAACGCCTGGCCCTCGCCTGGCCCAGGGGCGTGGTGTCCCTGTCCCACGTGGCCTTGCCTTTCCCTCCCAATGACCCGATTTACGGTCAGCAGCCCCCTGAGGGCGATGACCATGTGTTTCTTGGCGACCTGGCGATCAAGGGGGAACGCGGTCTGTTGAAGATTCCGGGGGAGTGGTTGCTGCGACTGAGGTACAACCCCTTCTATAGTTATATGCAAACGCGCGTGTTGCAATGGCTGGATGATGCTAGTGACCGGGTCGAGAACCCCGGCCCCAAATAGAGGGTATCTTCGATAAACATGAGACTCATTACATGAATATTCGAATACACAACTGATTTCAAATTACAGGGGGCATTAACTGTTATGGGTCAGCAGGTAGTTGCTTCTCGCTTCGAAAACCTGAATGTCTGGTATGAGTAGAACTTGCCGTTCGCGTGGATGATACGAATGACAAGTTGTGGCCGGGAGCCGCGGTTCCCAGTGTTTTCCGAAAGCGGCCGATGGTAAAGATGGAAGTTCGGCGAAGGTCAGCTATGCGGGACCTTTCCCAAAGGCGGCTCCCGGCCAAAGGACTAAACCGCTCGCGCGGTAGGGGGTGCCACGATTTGAGGGAGTCAGTACATTCACCGGTTGCCGTTTGTTTCCTATGTTGAAGAAAGAAGCCTTTCGCTTCGATTCAACACAGGAGCAGACCCATGGCACACACGAACCAATCTATCAGTCCTCTACGTCAACGTATGATCGAAGACATGACGTTGCGCAAGCTCTCACCCAAGACCCAAACCGCCTATATCCGTGCGGTCAAGAACTTCACACGTTTTCTTAAGCGTCCCCCGGATACTGCAAGTGCGGAGGACCTCAGACGCTATCAACTTCATCGGGTCAAACAGGGGATCTCGAGCGGCAATCTGAATGCCACAATCACTGGGCTGACGTTTTTCTTCGAGACCACCCTCGAACGCCCCGAGGCGACGACGAAGCTGAGGCATGTGTACGAGCCGCGCAAGCTACCCGTTATCTTGAGTCTTGAAGAGGTGACTCGCCTCCTGCAGTCAGCCGGCGGTCCCAAGTACCAAGCCGCCCTGGGGGTGGCCTACGGCGCAGGCCTGCGCGCCAATGAGGTGGTACACCTCAGCGTCAACGACATCGACAGCGAACGGATGGTGATTCGTGTCGAACAGGGCAAGGGCAAAAGAGACCGCTATGCAATGCTCTCGCCCGCCTTGCTCGAACTGTTACGCGCCTGGTGGCGGCATGCCCACGCCCACCGGCAACTGTTGCCAGGGGGCTGGTTGTTTCCCGGACAAAACCCCATCAATCCGATGTCGACCCGGCAGCTCAATCGTGCCTTCCACCTGGCGTGCAAGGCCGCCAGGATCGACAAGGCGGTGTCACTGCATTCCTTGAGGCATGCCTTTGCCACACACCTGCTCGAGCAACACGAGGATATCCGCGTCATCCAGGTGCTCTTGGGGCACGTGAAGCTCGAGAACACCGCCCGCTATAGCCAGGTCGCTGCCAAGCTCCTGCACGAGGTGAAAGGCCCACTGGAGTATCTGGAGATCCAGCCGCTCGCCTAAGCCGCGGGCATGTCTCGGCCCGCCTTAGAGGTCGCGGATATCTTCCGCGCCCATGGTCCGGCTTGGCGTCGTGTTCAGGCCGGTCACCTCAGCCTCGGTCAGCTCAAGGTCATGTCGGCTATCGAGCGTTGCCGCAGCGCAGCGCTCGGCGGTCATGTGTTGCATTGCCCTGCCTGCGAGCACACCCAGATCGCTTACAACTCTTGTCGTAACCGGCATTGTCCGAAGTGTCAGGCCCGTGCGGCCCGGCGTTGGCTGGAAGCACGCCAGGCAGACCTCCTGCCCGTGGATTACTATCACCTGGTCTTCACCTTGCCCGAGCCGATTCGCGAACTCGCGTATCACAACAAGTCGGTGGTCTACAGTCTCTTGTTCCAGGCGTCCGCTGAGTCCTTGCTCACGATTGCCGCTGACCCCAAGCATCTCGGGGCCCGCATCGGTGTGACCCTGGTGTTGCATACCTGGGGCTCGGCCATGCCTCATCACCCTCATGTGCACGGTATCGTCCCTGGCGGGGGTCTGTCGCTCGATGGGGAACGTTGGGTCGCTTGCCGGCCGGGCTTCTTTCTACCCGTGCGCGTACTCTCACGACTGTTCCGGCGGCTGTTCCTAGAAAAACTCAGCGAGGCCCATCATGCCGGCAAACTGCAGTTTTTCGGTGAACACCAGGCGCTGGCTGAGGCCGAGATCTTCACCGATTGGCTCAAGCCATTGCGCCAGCTCGAGTGGGTTGTCTACGCCAAACGTCCCTTCGCCGGGCCGGCTGCCGTGCTAGCCTATCTCTCCCGCTACACCCATCGGGTAGCCATCGCCAATAGCCGTCTCATTGCGTTGGATGAACGGGGGGTCACCTTCAAGTGGAAGGACTATCGAGCCAAGGGGCGCACTCGCTACAAGAACATGACGCTCGCCACCGACGAGTTTATCCGCCGCTTCCTGCTGCATGTCCTACCCTCAGGCTTCCACCGCATTCGCCATTACGGATTGATAGCCAACGCCGGACGCAAGGATAACCTGGCGCGGGCCCGTGAACTGCTGATGCAGCCAAAAACTGAAGCGCCCTCTGATGAAGTCAGAAACCGGGTTGATGGAGCAGAAGGGGGTGACCCTGTCGAACCGACACAAGTAACCTATGTTTGCCCAGACTGTGGCGCCGCCATGATTATCATTGAGACCTTTGCGGGTGAACAGCAACCTCGTGCACCACCCATGGTTAGCGGCAGATTATGAATATCGCTGCCGCTAACCTCTTGTCCTATCTGCCATACCATTACTGGCCAGGCCGGGTAAGGGCGCCGTTCGATCCAGGGCACCGAATTGCGCGTTTTTACCGACTCCAATGGCGCCAGAACAGACACCATGGGATTGCATGCGTCCCAGCAAGGGGACTCGTTGTCCCGACAGCAAGCCGATTTGCTAATTCGTATCGGAGAGTATGGGTTCGAATCCCCATAGCGCAACCAACTACCGTAACCGCGTTGCCACATCCCGCGGTTTCCTCCCTCGAGGCTTATCAGACGCCTGCCCACTAAGCGTTCGTATGTACTGATAGGCCTGTGGCTGGGGGCAGGCATCTGACAACCCTTAACAAAAGCTGTCATTGGTGGGGCCAGGCGAAGGAGCTTGTATTCATACGACCATCAGTTGACAGCAGGGCGCCTATTCTAGCTAGTGTACCTCGTCAAACAGTCTGTAACTTATTGAGCGTTTTTCTCCCACGTTTCACTTTCTCCAGAATGTCAGTGGCTGATTTAGTCCAAATGTAAGGCGCCGGTGCTTTATTATGTTTCTCAATGAATGTCATAACTGACTCTTTAAGTTCTTTCACACTATTGAACTAAAGTTTCACGGTTTTTCTGAGTTCTAAATGGCCTTAATATTTTTTCGCGCGCTATGCGCGTTTTTTCTGCCCAGTAGAATGATTCGATAATAAC
>JBDLIZ010000649.1:0-3528 GCA_039714615.1 Pseudomonadota bacterium
TTCAACCTGCACACAGGTGCCCTGGCCATCGGAGAACCCTTCGATTTTAAGCTGAACCTGAAAACCATCAACAAGACACCCCAGGTGACAGCCACTATAAACCTTCAGGGGCAGATCACCCTGAACCCCGAACAGCAGCGCTATCAGATCAAGGATCTCAAGTTGGACCTGGAGGCCCTGGGCGACACCCTGCCCGGCGGCAAGCTGAAGGCGGTGATGAAAACCGATGTCGAGACCGACCTGAAAAACCAGACCGCGAGCATCGCCCCCCTGAGCATAGAGGTCCTGTCTATCAAGCTTGACGGGGAAATCAAAGCGACCCAGCTGCTGCAGGTCGCTCAGATCAATGGACGAATCAACAGCGAGCGGTTTTCGCCACGGGAACTGTTCAAGGCACTGGGTCAACAACCGCCGACCACCAGCGATCCCAAGGTCTTGAGCCGTTCGAGTCTGGATATCGTGTTCTCGGCGAATCCAGATCAGGCCACCCTATCGGAACTCAAGCTGGCTCTCGATGACACCCAGATCACCGGCAAAGCCGGGATCAAATCATTCCAGAACCCTCATATCGATTTCACAATATCAGTAGATGACATCGACATCGACCGCTATCTCCCTCCCCAGCCGGCCAAACCCAAACAGGACCCGGCCGATACCAAACCCGCTCCCCAGCCAAGCACCGATGACCCGATCGCCTTGCCCATGGAGACCTTACACGAATTGGACATGATCGGTCAGTTGCGGATCGGCAAACTCAAGGTCGCCAATCTGAGAATGAGCAAACTGCAGGCCACCTTGACCGCAAAAAATGGGCTCGTTGAACTCAAACCGGTCAAGATCTCTCTTTATAAGGGTCATATCGAAAGCGGTGTTAAAATCGACGCCCGAAAGGACACCCCCGGCTTCGCTGTCAGTACCCGTCTCAAAAACGTGGCGATGGGTGATCTTATGCACGATCTTCAACAAGACAAGGCCTATCTCAGGGGCACCGGCAACCTGAACCTCGACTTAAACACTCAGGGTAATCGTATCTCCACCCTGAAGAAAAAGCTGGGGGGAACGGTCAACCTGGCCGTCACTGAAGGCGCGTTAAGGGATCGAAAACTCGCCGCCAAGTTGGAAGCCGTGATTGCGTTTCTGAAAGGAAGTGAACCGGCCCAGGCTGGGGAAGAGATCATCTTTGAAAAACTGACCGGGAGCGCCAAGATCAACAAAGGAGTATTGCGCAACGATGACCTCAATCTGATCACCGCGCTCATCCTTGCCAAAGGCCAAGGGGAAGTCAATCTGGGAAACGACACCATCGATTATCAACTCAGTGTGACACTGGCAAGCAAAGATAAGAATAAAAAACGCTTCTTTGTACCCATCACCCTCAAGGGCCCCTTTACCGATCTCGACTATGGCCTGGATCTGGGCCAGGCGGGCAAACAACGGCTGAAGGAAGAGATTGACGAGAAAAAGCAGGAAACCAAGGAAAAGATCGACCGTAAAATCAAACAAAAACAGCAGGAACTCGAACAGAAACTGCAAGACAAACTGAAAGGCAAACTGAAGCTGTTCTGAGGTTTTGGTGCCCGGCGGAAAGGACAATAGGTCGCATGGTCCTTTCATGCCTGGTCGGAACGGATGGGGTGATGGCCATGGACAATATTCCCTGCATCGAGGACTTCAGCGCCCGCGTATTGAGCTGGCATGATCGCCGTGGGCGCAAGGACCTCCCCTGGCAGCGGCAACCCGACCTCTACCGCGTCTGGGTCTCGGAGATCATGCTCCAGCAGACCCAGGTCACCACGGTCATTCCCTATTTCCAGCGTTTCATGCAACGCTTTCCTGACCTAGCCACCTTGGCAAAGGCGCCGCTGGACGCGGTCTTGCACCACTGGACTGGACTGGGTTATTACGCGCGTGGACGCAATCTGCACCAGGCGGCCCGGTTGATCCATGATCACCATGAGGGCCACGTTCCCGAAGAATTCCAACAACTGTGTGCTCTCCCGGGTATCGGACGCTCCACCGCCGGGGCAATCTTGGCCTTGGCGCTGGGGAAACGCCATACCATCCTGGACGGCAATGTAAAACGCGTCCTGGCCCGCCACCGACTGATCGAAGGCTGGCCCGGCCATGCCCAAACCGAATCGCGTCTTTGGCAACTTGCGGAGACATTGACCCCCACGCACCGAGTAGCACAATACACCCAGGCGATGATGGACCTGGGGGCCCTCATTTGCACCCGGCGTACACCACGCTGTACTGAATGTCCGGTGCACCAGGACTGCCAGGCCAAGCAGAGCGACCGTCAGCATGAACTTCCCACCCCCAAACCCCGTAAACAGTTGCCAGTGAGAAAAACCTGGATGCTGATGGTCTGTAATCCACAGCAAGAGGTGTTACTGGAACGCCGCCCACCCTCCGGACTATGGGGAGGGCTACTCAGTTTCCCCGAAGTCGACGATCCAAGCACAGTCGCCCAATGGATTGAATGCCGATTTGGGCTGTATCCCAATCAAATCGAACCCTGGCCCGAGATCATTCATACCTTCAGTCACTTCAGATTGCACATTACCCCCCTGAAGATTCCACTGAACACCCCCACCTACAGGGTGATGGAAGGCAATCGCGAGCTCTGGTATAACGTACCTTCAATCCAGGCCGGCATGGCCGCCCCGGTAAAAAAACTGATTCAACAACTGCTCCATCCACAGGAATAAACCACACATGGCTCGCATGGTAAATTGCATCAAACTCGGCAAAGAGGCCGCAGGTCTCGATTACCCTCCCTACCCTGGTGAATTGGGAAAAAAGATCTATACAAATGTCTCCAAAGAGGCATGGCAGTTGTGGATTCGGCACCAGACCATCCTGATCAACGAATACCGCCTCACCCCGGTAGAACCCAAGGCACGTAAATTTCTAGAAGAAGAAATGGAAAAATTTTTCTTTGGCGAAGGAGCAGCCGTACCCAAGGAATTTGTAGCGCCGGACCATTAAAGGCGGATAAAAAATGGCCGGATAAGGGTAAAAGCATTTGGGTTCATTTAACAGGCATCTTAGACTTGACTCACATCGACATAGCCGCTTTAATACCCACTCTATGATCTAGAGGATAAACAACCTCATAAACTAAATGGGGTATACCTTAGATCAACCAATCCACCCGCCCCAAGATGGCCAGGTAGCTCAGTCGGTAGAGCAGGGGACTGAAAATCCCCGTGTCGGTGGTTCGATTCCACCCCTGGCCACCATAAATAATACAGTAATAACAATAAGATACGATGGTGCTTGGTTCGGCCAAGCTGCTTTCAGAAAGTCCCCCGACCGGTACCGAGATAGTGTTTCAGTGCCGAGTATTTCCTTCTTTTTTTCAATAGGGTATGCGCATAGGCAGCTGGACGGTTCAGAGCCGATTTGCGGAAGCGTGACCGGATCGTGACGTCACGCTCAAGATCCACTGCAGCATCCTGCATTATTCCTATCGTGTGTGCTATTTGAATTGGCGTGTATATCAGCATGTGGTTTCGTCGCCAA